>NZ_JBSGET010000136.1:0-24146 GCF_053603035.1 Kitasatospora sp. NPDC004272
GGTGCGGGCGGCGGCGCGCGGCGCCCGGTCGGGCCGGGACGGCGCGCGGGCACCGGTCTCGGGGGCGGATCCGGCGTCCGCGCACCGCCGGGTCGGTCCCGGCCGGTCCGGCGGCCGTGCGTCGGCGGCCGGGGTGGGCGCCCGGGCGGGCGCCCGGGTCAGTCCCGGTCGGCCCGGTACTTGCGGACCAGGAGCTGGATGCGGGCGAGCAGCATGGCGTCGGCGTCGTCGGTGTCCAGGCCGAAGGTCTTGCGCAGCCTGGCGAGTTGCTGGCTGAAGGTGGTGCGGGGCATGTCGAGCGAGTCGGCGGCCGGGCCCTTCTGCTCGTGGTGGCTCAGGTACGCGGACAGCAGCTTCAGCGGGGGGTGGCCGGTGCGCGGTTCGGCCTCCGCGAGCCGGGACACCGAGGTGCGCACCGGCAGCGGCAGCCCGTCCACCGTCTCGATGATCTGGCGCAGGGCGACCGCGTCGGCGACCTGTTCGACGGTGGCGCAGTCGGGTTCGGGCGTCTTGCGGAGGAACAGCAGCCCGCCCAGGGCGAGTTCGGCGGACCGGCGGGAGCGGGCGGCGTCGTCCAGCCGGGCCTGGACCGGGCCGATGCCGACCGGTACCCGGACGCCCAGCCGGGCGGTCAGGTCCGCGGACAGCAGGCGGCCGTAGTCGGTGACCTGGGTCCGGGCCTCGGCCGGGGTCTTCGCCAGCCCGCCGAGCAGGACCAGGACGCCGCGCTCGGCGGGGAGGACCAGGTGGCCGCTGCCGGGGCGGGGCCGGCACAGGCGCACCGCCCGTTCCAGCTCGGCGCGGCGGTCGTCGCCCACCGGGCCGGGCGCGCCGACGGCCAGGACGGCGCAGTGGGCGTCGGCGGGGATGCCGCTGTGCCCGGCGAGCAGGGCGCCGGAGCCCGGGCCGTCGAGCACCGCGCGGGCCGAGCCGAGCAGCAGGGCGTGCCGGGCGCCGTGGTGCGTGTGGTGGTGCAGCAGGTGGGCGGCGGCGGTCTCGGCGGCGGCCCGCAGGACGTCGACGGCCCGGCTCTCCAGGGCCTTCCCGGTGATCGCGGCCACCCAGATCGAGCCGAGGCGCATGCCGCCGGCCTGCACCGCGACGGCCATCCGCTCCGGCACGTCCCCGTCGGGGAGGCGGTGCAGCACCCGGTTCGAGGACCAGAGCTGCTTGAAGAAGCCGTCCTGGTTCATCGCCCGGCGCCGCTCCTCGGGGACGGCGCCGGTCAGGACGGTCCAGAGCCGGATCCGGTCCAGGTCGATGCTCTCGGCGTGGTGCGCGAGGACCCGGGAGTCCGGGTCCTCGATGGTCACCGCCCCCTCGACCTCCCGGGCGATCTGGCGGGCCAGGCCGCCGAGGTCGCCCAGCAGCACGTTGCCGTGGTCCGCGACCGGGCTCTCCAGGGCGGCCCGCAGGGTGGCGACCACGGTCTGCCAGTCCGTCCAGGCGGCGCGCAGCAGCAGGGCGGTTCCGGCCCGTTCCGCGATCCCGCCCAGCCGTTCCCGGCGGGCCCGGTCGGCCACTCCCCGCAGCACCACGGCCGTCACCCGGTCCGCGCCCGCGTCGCGCAGCAGGTCCTCGGCGGCCGCCGAGCGCGGGTCGACCCCGATCGCGACCAGGACGGTCCCGGCCCGGTCCGGGCCCGGGGCGTCGAGCGGGTCGAACACCGACAGGTGCCGGACGGGGGCCAGCGGGTCCGGTGCCGCCACCGGGTCGACCAGGGTGTCGGTCAGGGCGAGCAGCCTGGCCAGGGTGCCCGCCCGCAGTGCCGATCTGTCCCACGCATCCTCGACCATCGGGCCGCCTCCCCGGAACGCACGCATCTCTGACTGGTGGTCAACTCCGCTCGGGCCGACCCGAGTCGGGCCATCGTAGGGCCGCCCCCGGCGGCTGTCACCGCCCGTCACGGGCCTGCGGCGGGGCGGGGCGCGGTCCGGGGGCGGGAGAAAAACCCGAGGTGGGAGCGGGTACGAACGGGTTAGGGTGGGCGCGTCCTCGGGCGGCTGTCTACCGCTCTTCTCGTGGCGCGACCAACGCGCCCGCAACCCAGGGAGTTGCTTCGGCATGGTGCGTGTCCTCGTCGGTGAGCTGCCGGCCGCGGTCGGTCGGACGGTGACGGTCAAGGGGTGGGTCGACACGCTGCGGCTGCAGAGCAAGGTGCGGTTCGTGGTGGTGCGGGACCACACGGGGGCGGTGCAGGTCACGCACCGGCGCGGGGGCGAGGGGGACGCGCTCGACGGACTGCTGCGCGGGCTGACGGTGGAGTCGGCGGTGGTGGTGACCGGCCGGGTGGTGGCCAACCCGGTGGTGAAGCTGGGCGGGCTGGAGATCGTCCCGGAGCGGGTCGAGGTGGTGTCGGCGGCCGAGCCCGGGCTGCCGATCGGCGCGGAGACCGGCCCCGAACAGCGGCTGAACTGGCGGTTCCTGGACCTCCGGCGCCCGGAGCGGCGGCTGGTGTTCGAGGTGCAGACCACGGTCGAGCGGGCGATGCGGGAGGTCGCCGCCGAGGAGGGCTGCACCGAGCTGCACACGCCGAAACTGATGGGCACCGCCTCCGAGTCCGGCGCCGAGGTGTTCGAGGTCGGGTACTTCGACCGAAAGGCGTACCTGGCCCAGTCCCCGCAGTTCTACAAGCAGATGGCCGTGGCGGGCGGCATCGACCGGGTCTTCGAGATCGGCCCGGTGTTCCGCGCCGAACCCTCCTTCACCTCCCGGCACGCCACCGAATTCACCGGTGTGGACGTCGAGTTGGCGTGGATCGACGGCGTGGAGGACGTGATGTCCTTCGAGGAGCGGATGCTGCGCCGGGTGCTGGAGCAGGTCGCCGAACGGCACGGCGGGGAGATCGAGCGGCACTGGGGCGTGCGGGTCGTGGTGCCCGAACTGCCCTTCCCCCGGCTGACGATGGCCGAGGCCGTGCGGAAGCTGCGGGAGGCCGGCTGGGACCCGGAGGGCGTCCGGGAGGACCTGGACCCGGAGGGCGAGCGGCTGCTCAGCGCGCTGGTCTGGCGGGAGACCGGGCACGAGTTCGTGTTCGTGACGGCCTTCCCCGCCTCGGTGCGGCCGTTCTACCACCTGCGCCCGGCCGACGACCCGTCCGTCACCGAGTCCTTCGACCTGCTGTGGAAGGGCGTCGAGATCACCACCGGCGCGCAGCGCGAGCACCGCCACGGCACGCTGGTCGAGCAGGCCCGGGAGAAGGGCATGGACACCGGACCCGAGGGCCCGCTCGGCCGGTACCTGGACTGCTTCCGGTACGGCATGCCCCCGCACGGCGGGTTCGGCCTCGGGCTGGCCCGGGTGCTGATGCTGGCCCTCGGCCTGCCCTCGATCCGGGACGCGGTGTTCCTCTTCCGCGGCCCGAACCGGCTGGAGCCGTAGGGGGTCCGGGGGTTCAGCGCCCGGTGCGGGCCGCGCCGGGCGGCCACAGGACGTCCACCGGTAGCCCGGCGGCCCGGGCAGCGGCGACCATGTCGGCCGTCCCGCCCGGCCCGTTGCCCGGTCCGCCGTCCCAGACCGCGACCAGCCGGTCGGCGAGCAGCAGCAGCCGGTCGTTGGCGGCGACGTACGCGGCCGGGTCGAGCCGGGCCGCGGGCAGCACCACCACCCGGTGCGCGGCGGCGCGCAGCCGCTCGAACGCGGCGCGCTCGGCGGCGGTGACGTCCGGGCCCGGGTGGCCGGGGCCGGGCAGCACGGCGACCAGGCGTCCGCCGCGGGCCAGTACGGCGTCCGCGAACAGCGTGTCGGCGCCCGGCGCGAGGCAGGAGACCCCGGTCAACTCCGCTGCGGGGCAAGGGGCGAGGAGCGCGTCCAGGGCGGTGCGGACGGCGCGTGAGGTGGCCGGGGCGAGGTCCAGGTGCCCGGTCACGGCGATCACGGGCATGTGGCGGGCGCTCCCCGGGCCGGTCGTCGGTGCGGTGCCCCAGATCCTGCCAGCACCGGCCCGGCCGGGAGGGCGTTCCGGTGCGCGGGGAGTCGGCCCGGATCCGCCCGAAGGCCGTTGTGCCGCACGGGAGTCGGGCCCCTTCCGGTCGTGGGCCGACGGTGTGCTGGACAGCGCGGACCGGCCGCCCGACAATCACGATATGGCCGCTCAGGAGTTCAGCACCCAGCTCGCCCGCCCCTCGCAGGCCGAGCGGGACAGCGCGCTGGAGGTGCTGCGGGACGGGGTCGGCAGCGGCCGGCTCTCGCACGACACCTTCATCCGCCGGATGGAACTGGTGCTGACCGCCCGCAGCCGGGCGGAACTCGCCGAGGTGGTCGGCGACCTGCGCACCTACGGGCCGGTCTCCCGGGCGCTGCTGCGCGGGGTGGCCAAGGTCTCCGCGCTCCAGGTCCGGCTGCGGCAGACCTGGCACGCCGAGCAGCTGACCAGGCTGCGGCTGCCCGACCCGGGCGTCCGGCGGCTGCGGATCGGCCGGATGACCGGCTCCGACCTCCGGCTGGGCGACTCGACCGTCTCCCGGCACCACGCCGAGCTGCGCTTCGAGGCCGGCGGCTGGGTGCTGTACGACCTGGGCTCCAGCAACGGCACCTTCGTCAACGACCGCCGGGTGGCCGGCGGCACGGCGGTCCGGGCCGGCGACCGGCTGCGCTTCGGCCGGCTGGGCTTCCACCTCACCGCGGACTGAGCGGGACGGCTCCGGCGCCCCGCCGCGGTGTGGCGGAAATCAATTTTCCTTAGACTCGGTAATGACGTAGTCTAATGACATGCCCGAGATGTCCGAGGACGACCTGCTGGCGGTAAGCCAGCTGCGGTCGTCCGCGATGCGCCTGGCCCGACGGTTGCGACACCAGCGGGTCGAGGAGTCGCTGAGCCCCACCGAGATGGGGGTGCTCGGCACGCTCGCCCGCTGCGGCAGGGCGACACCAGGTGAGCTGGCCCGCAAGGAGCACGTCCAGCCGCCGTCGATGACCAGGATCATCGCGATGCTGGAGGAGAAGGGCCTGGTGCGGCGCGAGCCGCACCCGGAGGACCGCCGGCAGGTGGTGGTCAGCAGTACGGAGCAGGCCGAGGAGATCCTCAACGAGTCCCGCCGCCGGCGCAACGCCTGGCTGGCCCAGCTCGCCGAGGGCCTCGACGCGGAGGAATGGGAGCGGCTGAAGGCCGCCGCGCCCGTGCTCTACAAGCTGGCCAACATGTAGCCGACCCGGTCCGGACCAGTCCGGCACCGGCCCGACCCCGTCCAGCACCCGTCCCGGGCGAACGAAGGAGAACCGCATCACCGCAGCACCCACCAGCGCCACACACCGCGCCGCGACCGGACGACCGGCCGCGGCGCGCCGAGGGGAGACCACCTTGACACCGCCGGCCGCCCGCGCCGCCGCGATCCGCACCGCGACCATCCGCACCGACCTCCGCACCGACCCCCGGCGCCTGACCACCCGCCCCGCGGGCGCGCGCCACGACGAACCGCTCACCGACGAAGCGGCCGCCACCGAGACCGCGCCCACCGGCGCCCCCGCCGCGCAGACCCAGGCACCCGCCCCCACGGGCCTGCCGGGCAGCGGCGACGACGACCCCGAGCATCCCACCGCGGCGGAGACCCCCGCCGCTTCGCCGGGCCGGTTCAGCCGCCCGGGAGGGATGTTCTCGTCCCTGCGCATCCGCAACTACCGGTACTACTTCGCCGGACAGGTGGTCTCCAACACCGGCACCTGGATGCAGCGCATCGCCCAGGACTGGCTGGTGCTCAGCCTCACCGGCAGCCCGTTCGCGGTCGGCATCACCACCGCGATGCAGTTCCTGCCCATGCTGCTGCTCGGCCTGTGGGGCGGCGTCCTCGCCGACCGGCTGCCCAAGCGCCGCCTGCTGATCGCCACCCAGGGCGCGATGGGCCTGCTCGCCGCCGGCCTCGCCCTGCTCACCATCACCGGCACCGTCACGCCCGTCGCGGTCTACCTGTTCGCGCTGCTGCTCGGCCTGGTCACCGTGGTCGACAACCCGACCCGGCAGGCGTTCGTCAGCGAGATGGTCCCCGCCAAGGACCTCGCCAACGCGGTCAGCCTGAACGCCGCCAACTTCCAGACCGCCCGCCTGGTCGGCCCCGCCGTCGCCGGCGCGCTGATCGCCGCGGTCGGCAGCGGCTGGGCGTTCGCCGTCAACGGGCTCTCCTTCGTCGCGGTCATCGGCGGCCTGCTCGCCATGCGCAGCAGCGAACTGCGCCCCGTCGAGCGGATCGCCCGCCGGCGCGGACAGCTCCGCGAGGGCCTGAGCTACGTCCGGGAACGCCCCGAGCTGCTCTGGCCGATGGTGCTCGCCGGGTTCATCGGCACCTTCGGGTTCAACTTCCCGACCCTGCTCTCCGGCTTCGCGCACGACACCTTCCACGTCGGCGCGGGCGCGTACGGCCTGCTCAACACCGCGATGGCGGTCGGCTCGCTCACCGGCGCCCTGCTCGCCGCCCGCCGCGGCGCGCCCCGGCTGCGCCGCCTGGTGTTCGCCGCGCTCGCCTTCGGCACGCTGGAGGTGCTGGCCGCGTTCGCGCCCGGCTACTGGACCTTCGCGCTGCTGCTCACCCTGATCGGCGTCTTCGGCCTGACCTTCAACACCTCGGTCAACTCGGCCCTGCAGCTCGGCACCGACCCCGAGATGCGCGGCCGGGTGATGGGCCTGCTGGTGCTGGTCTTCACCGGCGGCACCCCGATCGGCGCCCCGCTGGTCGGCTGGATCACCGCCCAGTACGGCCCGCGCCTGGGCCTGCTCGCCTGCGGCCTGGTCTCCGCCGCTGCGGCCGGCGTGGTCGCACTGGTCCTCGGCCGGATCAGCGGCCTGCGGCTGCGCCTGGACCTGCACCCGGTGCGGACCCGCGGCCGGGTGTTCTCGGTGGTGCAGAAGGACGACCTGGCGACCGCCTGCTAGTGCCGCGTCAGGCGACCTTCGCCCGTCGCGGCGCCCGGCACGCACTCTCGCCGCACCGGCCGAAAACCCAAGTACATCCAGTACGAGGGCTTCCGGCCGGCACGCCGACAGCACGCACCGGACGCCGCTCCTTCGCGGCAAAGGTCGCCTGACGCGGCACTAGGCCACGGGACGGGGGCGGAGTGGAGCCGGGCCCTCCGGTACGGACCGGTGCGACCTCTTCCCCGTCCCCCCGGCGGGCCGGGGGTGTGCGGCAGGATGGCGGGATGAGGCTCTTCGTCGCCGTGAACCCCCCGGCCCGCGCCAGACGGGAACTCGCCGACGCCGCGGCGCCGCTGCGCGAACTCCCCGGCGCGGACCGGCTGCGCTGGACCGAACCCGCCGGATGGCACCTCACCCTGGCCTTCCTGGGCGAGGTGCCGGCCGACGAGGTCCCCGCCCTGGAAGGGGCCCTCGCCCGGCTGGCCGGCGAACACCCGGCCCACCGGCTGCGGCTGGCCGGCGGCGGCACCTTCGGCGAACGGGCCCTCTGGGCGGGCGTCGAGGGCGGGACCCGCGCCCTGCGGGCCCTGGCGGCGGCCGTGCAGCGGACCCTGGACGTCGAGGACGGGGGACACGGCTTCCAACCGCACCTGACCCTCGCCCGCTCCGGCACCACCCGGGGACGGAGACCGGACGGGCCGGGGCAGCTGAGGACGATGGCCGCCGCGATGCGGGACTTCCGCGGCACCGAGTGGGCGGCCGAGCGGATCCAACTGATGCGCAGCGAGACGGGCTACGGCCCGGCCCGCTACACGGTGGTGGAGGGCTGGCCGCTGGGCGACCCGCTGCGCTGAGACCCGCTGCGCCGGGGCGGGACCGGGAGTGGCGCGTCAGCGTGGTCGCGGGGTGGTGCGCGTGGTTGTCCTGCGTCGTGATCCGGCTGTGCCTGCTCGGTCGGCCGCGCGGTCCCCCGCGCCCCTGGTGGTGCGTCCCCCCGGTCGGTCAGCCGTTGATCTCCGGGGTCGCGCGGAGCTGGATGCGGGACGGGTCGCTGGGGCCGAGTTCGAGGAGGGTGAGGGTGTTGGGGCCGGGGCGGAGGAGGGGGGCGGGGCAGTAGAGGGTGTGCTGGGGGCCGCGGGCGTCGTAGCGGCCGAGGAGGAAGCCGTTGGCCCAGAGGTAGCCGTGGTGGCCCTCGGGGACGGCGAGGAAGGTGTCGCCGGGGGCGTCGAGGTGGAGGGTGCCGCGGGCGAGCGTCTCGGGGGCGGGGGTGCCGGGGCCCCAGGCGGTGGTGCGGGGGAGCGGGTCGAGGGCGAGCGGTTCGGCGTGCCAGCCGTGCACGTACTGGCGTTCGTGGCGGACGCCGGTGACGCCCTTGGTCTCGCCGGTCCGCGGGCCGTAGTTGACCCGGCCGAGGGATTCGACGAGCAGGCTGATCCGGGCGCCGCCGCCCGCGGTGACGGGTTCGGCGGGCACGCCGCGTTCGAGGGCGGCCACGGGTTTGCCGTCCACCCGCAGGCCGGCCCGGTCGCGCAGTCCTTCGACGGTGAGCGGGAGTTCGGGGCTGGCGGCGGGGAGCGTCGCGGTGTAGCGGACCAGGCCGTGCTCCAGGCCGAGTTCTTCGAACAGCGGTGGGACGGGGGAGGCGACGGCGGGGCCGAACGGCAGCTCGGCGTACTCGTCGAGGATCACCTCGCGGGCGGCCAGCACCGGTGCGGGGGCGGGGAGTTCGGGGGTGCGGTTGTCCAAGTAGCGGACGAGTTGCGGCTGTTCGGCGGCGAAGTCGGCGATGACCTGCCGGAAGGCTTCGAACTTGGCGGTGGGCAGCCCGCGTTCGTCGAGCGGGGCGTCGTAGTCGTAGGAGGTGGTGGTGGGCTGGTAGGGGGAGTGCGTCCAGTCGGTGGAGTTGAACGGCGGGTCGGCGTGGTTGGCGCCGGCGGTGGTGCCGAAGTTGGTGCCGCCGTGGGCCATGTAGAGGTTGACCGAGCCGCCGGCGGCGAGGATGCGGCGCAGGGTGTCGGCGGCGTCGGCGGCGTCCCGGGTGTGGTGCGGCTTGCCCCAGTGGTCGAACCAGCCGTTCCAGTACTCCATGCAGAACGGCGGGTCCTCGGGGCGGTGGCGGCGCAGTGTGGCGAAGGCGCCCTCGGGGTCGGAGCCGAAGTTGACGGTAGCCAGCACGCCGGGGACGGTGCCGGCCGCGAGCATGTGGTCCTCGGGGCCGTCGGAGGTGAACAGCGGGACGGTGACGCCCCGCTCCCGCAGGCCGCGGGCCAGGTGGGCGAGGTAGTCGCGGTCGCTGCCGAAGGCCCCGTACTCGTTCTCGACCTGCACCATCAGCACGGTTCCGCCGGGCCGCCCCCACTGGCGCTCGACCACCCGGGGCAGCAGGACGTCGAAGAACGCGTCCACGGCGGCGAGGAACCCGGGGTCGCCGGTGCGGGCCCGGCGGCCGAGCCGGGCGGTGAGCCAGCCGGGCAGGCCGCCGTTGTCCCACTCGGCGCAGATGTAGGGGCCGGGCCGGACGATCGTCCACAGGCCCTGCCGGTGCGCCTCGTCGAGGAACGCGCCGAGCTCGTCGAGTCGGGCGTACCGCCCGGGCGCGGGTTCGTGCAGGTTCCACGGCACGTACGTCTCCACCGTGTTCAGCCCCATCGCGCGCGCCGCCGCCAGCCGGTCGGGCCACTGTTCGGGGCGGCTGCGGAAGTAGTGCACCGCACCGGACAGGATGCGCAGCGGTCGGCCGTCGAGGCGGAAGCCGTTCGAGTCGTAGGTGAGCATGCCCCTAGCCTGCCCAACGGTCCCGGGGCCAGCCCGGAGACATGCGCGGCGGGGCGGAACGTCGGGACGAGCGCCCTGTGTGCGGGGCGGGGCGTTCGACCGATTACCCTCGGAGGGTGGACCCGAAGACTCGTATGCGGATCGTCACCGGCGCGTTCGTCCTGCTGCTGGTCGTGGTGATCATCAGCGCGATCGTGCAGAAGTAGCGGCGTCGCCGTCCGACGGCGGCGGGGTGGTGCGCAGGCGGCTGATCATGCCGGGGGCGGCGAGGCCGGGCAGCAGCGTCCGCCACAGGGCGGTGAGGCGTTCGGGCAGGTCGGCGCGGTCGGTGTGGACCTGGGACATCACCCGGACACCGGTGAAGGCGGCGATGACGACGTCCGCCGCCTCGTCGGGGTCGAGGCCGGGCAGGGTCTCGCCGCGTTCGGCGGCGTCGGCGAGCAGGGCCCGGACGACGGCGCGGGACTGCTCGTACGGGGTGACGGCGGGCCGGGTCAGCGAGGTCCGTTCGACGGCGAGGCGGACGGCGGCGCGCAGGACGACGTCGGTGCGCAGGCGGTCGGCGAAGGCGAAGCCCAGGTCGATGACGGACTGCAGCCGGCTGGCGTGCGCGGGGACGGCGGTCAGGGCGGCGCCGTGGGCGTCCAGGACGGCGAGCGCGATGGCCTCCTTGGACGGGAAGTGGTGGTAGAGCGCGCCCCTGGTCAGGCCGGTGCGGGCGAGGATCTCGTTGGTCCCGGCGGCGTCGTAGCCGCGCAGGTCGAAGACCTCGGCGGCGGCCTCCAGGATGGCCTGCCGCGAGCGGATGCCGCGTTCCTGCTTCGTCACTCCGGTCTCCTCCTGCGATGTCGGGCCGACGTCTGACATGCCGACCGGTCTGCATCCTAGTGCTGGGGTCCGCCGGGCGTCGGAGGGCGCTGTTCCGGCGGGTGCTGGTCCACCGGAGATCGGGAAAGCGCGATTTCCATACAAGTCTGTCGGTATTCTGGGCGGCGGAGCGGCCCGACCGGCGGGCCGTCGGGGATGGGGGGCGGTCGCCGCGGAGTACACCCGGCTCGGCCGCAGCGGGCTCGCGGTGTCCCGGCTGGTGCTCGGCACGATGAACTTCGGGCCGGAGGCGGACGGGCGCGAGAGCCGCGCGGTGATGCGGCGGGCGCACGAGCACGGCGTCAACTTCTCCGACACCGCGAACGTCTACGGCACCCGCCCGGGCGAGACCTCCACCGAGGAGGTCATCGGCCGCGGGTTCGCCGGCGACCCGGAGCGCCCGCCGGAGGCGTACGCCTGGTGAGCGGGCGGGGCGGGGCGGGGCGGGGCGGGGCGGGGCGGGGCGGGGGCGTCAGGCGCCGGGCTCGGTGAAGACCTCGGGGGCCTCGTTGTCCAGCACCACCCGTTCGAGCGGCGCGGTCGGCGTCCCGCGCTGCTCGGCGTCCAGCCCGGAGGGGAGTTCGTCGACCCGCCGACAGGCCGCGGCGTAGAAGCGCTCGGCCGTCTCGCCGCCCAGTTCGGTCAGGGCGACCCGGACGGCCCGGCTGTCGGCCCTGAGGACCGGGCCCGGCCCGGGGCGCCGGGAGGCCCCGGCCCGCTCGCGCGGACCGGGGCCTCCCGGGAAGGCGTCGGATCAGCCGTTCAGGTGCTCGACCACGTAGTCGATGGCGCCGGTGAGCTTCTCGACGTCCGCCGGGTCGACCGCCGGGAACATCGCGACGCGCAGCTGGTTGCGGCCCAGCTTGCGGTACGGCTCGGTGTCCACGATGCCGTTGGCACGCAGTGCCTTGGCCACCGCGGCGGCGTCGACCGAGTCGTCGAAGTCGATGGTGCCGACGACCTGCGAGCGCTCCTCCGGCTTGGCCACGAAGGGCTGCGCGAAGGAGGACTTCTCGGCCCAGGAGTACAGGATCGAGGAGGACTCCGCGGTGCGGGCCACCGCCCAGTCCAGACCGCCCTGGCCGTTCAGCCACTCCAGCTGGTCGGCCAGCAGGAAGAGGGTGGTGATGGCCGGGGTGTTGTACGTCTGGTCCTTCGACGAGTTGTCGATCGCGGTCGGCAGGTCGAAGAACGGCGGGATGTACCGGCCGGAGCCGGCGATCTCCGCGGCGCGCTCCAGCGCGGCCGGCGAGAAGCTGGCCAGCCAGAGGCCGCCCTCGGAGGCGAAGGACTTCTGCGGGGCGAAGTAGTAGACGTCCGTCTCGCGGATGTCGACCGGCAGGCCGCCGGCGCCGGAGGTGGCGTCGACCAGGACCAGCGAGCCGGCGTCCGCGCCCTCGGGACGGCGGATCGGCATCGCGACACCGGTGGAGGTCTCGTTGTGGGTGAGGCCGTAGACGTCCACACCCGCCTCGGCGACCGGCAGCGGGTGGGTGCCCGGGGCGGTCTTGATCACCGTCGGCTCGGCCAGCCAGGGGGCGGCCTTCACGGAGGAGGCGAACTTGGAGGAGAACTCGCCGAAGTCGAGGTGCTGCGACTTCTCGCGCACCAGGCCGAACGCGGCGATGTCCCAGAACGCGGTGGAGCCGCCGTTGCCGAGCACGACCTCGTAGCCCTCCGGCAGCGAGAACAGCTCGGCGACGCCCTGGCGGACGCGCTTGACGAGGTTCTTGACCGGGGCCTGGCGGTGGGAGGTGCCCAGCAGGGAGGTTCCGGTGGCGGCGAGGGCACTCAGGGCCTCGGGGCGCACCTTGGAGGGGCCGCAGCCGAAGCGGCCGTCGTTGGGCAGATTGTCGGCGGGGATCTGAATCTGAGCCACACCCGCACCCTATCCCCCGGACGTGCGGCGGCGGTACGCCCGTCCGGCCGCTGAGACGTGATCTTGGCCGCTCCGGACAGGCCGCACCGGGGCGCGTGACCCCTGGTCAGGGGGTGTGCGCGCGCCCGGTGACGGCCGTGCCGGGGCTGACGGAACGTCAGCTTTTCACCCGGAAGTGGGTCAGCCGGCGATCTGCTCCCAGCCCTCGATCTCCTGCGGCTTGCGGGCGGCCGGGCCGGTGTAGCGGGCGGCCGGGCGGACCAGCCGGCCGGTGCGCTTCTGCTCCAGGATGTGCGCCGACCAGCCGGCCGTGCGGGCGCAGGTGAACATCGAGGTGAACATGTGCGCCGGGACCTCGGCGAAGTCCAGCATGATGGCGGCCCAGAACTCGACGTTGGTGGCCAGCACCCGGTCGGGGCGGCGGTTGTGCAGCTCCTCCAGGGCGGCCTTCTCCAGCGCCTCGGCGATCTCGAAGCGCGGCGCGCCGAGCTCCTTGGCGGTGCGGCGCAGCACCCGGGCGCGCGGGTCCTCGGCGCGGTAGACCCGGTGGCCGAAGCCCATCAGGCGCTCGCCCTTGTCGAGGGCGTTCTTCACGTAGCCGGCCGCGTCGCCGGTGCGCTCGATCTCCTCGATCATGCCGAGCACCCGGGACGGCGCGCCGCCGTGCAGCGGGCCGGACATCGCGCCGACCGCGCCGGACAGCGCCGCCGCGACGTCCGCGCCGGTGGAGGCGATCACCCGGGCGGTGAAGGTGGAGGCGTTCATGCCGTGCTCGGCGGCCGAGGTCCAGTACGCGTCGACGGCCTTGACGTGCTTCGGGTCGGGCTCGCCGCGCCAGCGGATCATGAACCGCTCGACGATCGTCCCCGCCTTGTCGATCTCGCGCTGCGGGACCATCGGCAGGCCCTGGCCGCGGGCCGACTGGGCCACGTAGGACAGCGCCATCACGGCGGCCCGGGCGAGGTCGTCGCGGGCCTGCTCGGCGGAGATGTCCAGCAGCGGCTTGAGGCCCCAGACCGGGGCCAGCATGGCGAGGGCGGACTGCACGTCGACCCGGATGTCGCCGGAGTGGACCGGGATCGGGAACGGCTCGGCGGCCGGCAGGCCGGGGGCGAACTTGCCGTCCACCAGCAGGCCCCACACGTGTCCGAAGGAGACCTGGCCGACCAGGTCCTCGATGTCCACCCCGCGGTAGCGCAGCGCCCCGCCCTCGCGGTCGGGCTCGGCGATCTCGCTCTCGAAGGCGACTACACCCTCAAGGCCGGGTACGAAATCCGACATCTGAACGGCTCCTTCAAATGATCCGACGGCGGCGCGCGGCCGTGGTGGGGCGGCGTGCCGGTGGCCGATGGTGATTGGCACTCGGTGTCAGACTGACAGGCACGGAGTGCATTGCGCCATACACCACGACGGTGATGTTTCCCCCACGGGCCGCTCCGGCCCGTCGTCTCCGGCGTCGTCGGCGGATCCTCCGGGGCGCACCGGGCGACGGCCGGACGGTTCCCCGGGCGGCGGGTGCCGAAGCGGTGGCGAGCCACCCTACTCCCGGCCGCCGGCCGGGCGGGGCGGCGCCCGGCGCTTGTCGTACGGAATGATGGGGGCGTGCCTACCGCGGAACGCCGTCCGAGCGCCGAGTCCCTGCCCGCTGGATCCGCCCCCTCCACCGGATCCGCCCCGCCCCCGGGGCCCGACCCGGCCGCGATGCGCGAGCACTACCGGCACGAGGGCCTCACCGAGGGGCAGCTCGCCGCCGACCCGTTCCAGCAGTTCGCCCAGTGGTTCCACGAGGCGCGCGAGGCGGGCGTGCCCGAGCCGAACGCGATGGTGCTCTCCACCGCCGACGCCGAGGGGCTGCCCTCCGCGCGCACCGTCCTGCTCAAGGGCTACGACCCGCGCGGCTTCGTGTTCTTCACCAACTACGGCTCCCGCAAGGGCGCCGACCTGGCGGCCAACCCGAACGCCGCGCTGCTCTTCCCGTGGATCGTGCTGGCCCGCCAGGTCATCGTCACCGGCCGGGTGGAGAAGGTCGGCCGGGACGAGACCGCCGCGTACTTCCGCACCCGCCCGCACGGCTCCCAGCTCGGCGCCTGGGCCAGCGAGCAGTCCAGCCCGGTGGCCGGCCGCGAGGTGCTGGAGCAGCGGTACGCCGACCTCGCCGCCCGGTACCCGGAGGGCGAGGGCGTCCCCGTCCCGCCGTTCTGGGGCGGCTACCGGGTGGTGCCGCGCACGGTCGAGTTCTGGCAGGGGCGGGAGAACCGGCTGCACGACCGGCTGCGCTTCGTTGCCGCGGGCGAGGGGGCCGCGGGCGGGGGCGCCGCGGGTGCCGCGGCCGAGGGGTGGCGGGTCGAGCGGCTCTGCCCCTGAGGCTCCCCTGCCGCAAAGCTGACCGTTCGTCAACTCCAGGCGGCCGCAAGTACTCCAGGGGGAGTACGTTGGTAAAATTGAGTACGTTTGAGGCGGCGGGCAGTGGGTAGCGCGGCGTAGACTTCCGCGCGGGTGAGTCCCGTCAAAAGGATGCCGGGGCCTCCGTTGTGGGCGCCCGTCGTCCGGGCGCAGAAACGAGTCATCATGGTCGCCGCCACCAAGCCCGCCGACAGCGTGCGCGCCGAGGAGTCCGCCCCCTCGCTGGCAGCCCTGGCCGCCCTCGGCACCGAGGAGCTCGCCGCGGGCCTGCACCGGGCCCTCCCGGGCGGCGAGTCCGGGCAGGTGGCCGTGGCCGCGTTCAACTCCTCGATCTGACCGGCCCGGAACCGAGCCGGACACGACGTTCCACCTGATCACCCGTGCCCCCCGCGCCGCGCCCGCCCGTCCCGTTCTCGCAGTACGTCATCAAGGTCCACGGCCGCTGTGACCTGGCCTGCGACCACTGCTACGTCTACGAGCACGCGGACACCAGTTGGCGCGGCAAGGCGCGGGTGATCGACGAGGCGGTGCTCGCCCGCACCGCCGAGCGGATCGCCGAGCACGCCCGCACCCACCGGCTGCCCGCCGTCCACGTGGTCCTGCACGGCGGGGAACCGCTGCTGGCGGGCCCGGCCCGGCTCGGCCGGGCGGCCGAACTGCTGCGCGCCGCGCTGCCCCCCGGGTGCGCCCTCGACCTGCGGATCCACACCAACGGGGTGCGGCTGAACACCCGCCACCTCGACCTGTTCGCCGAGCACGGCATCAAGGTCGGCATCTCGCTGGACGGCGACCGGGCGGCCAACGACCGGCACCGCCGCTTCGCCGACGGCCGCAGCAGCCACGCCAAGGTGCTCGCCGCGGTCGGCCTGCTGCGCCGCCCCGAGTACCGGCACCTGTACGCGGGCCTGCTGTGCACCATCGACGTGGAGAACGACCCCGTCGCGGTGCTGGACGCGCTGGTCGCGCTGGAACCGCCCCGGGTCGACTTCCTGCTCCCGCACGCCACCTGGGCGGACCCGCCCAAGCGTCCGGACGGGCTCGGCCCGACCCCGTACGCGGACTGGCTGCTGGCGGTGCACCGGCGCTGGGAGGAGCTGGGCCGCCCCGTCCCGGTCCGCACCTTCGACTCGATCCACCGCACCCTGCGCGGGCGCTCCAGCCTGACCGAGTCGCTCGGGCTGGACCCGTCCGACCTGGTCGTGGTGGAGACCGACGGGTCCTTCGAGCAGGCCGACAGCCTGAAGACCGCCTACGACGGCGCGCCCGAGACCGGGTTCACGGTGTTCGAGCACAGCCTCGACCAGGTCGCCGCGCACCCCGGCATGGTGGAGCGGCAGTCCGGGCTGGCGGGGCTGGCCGAGGAGTGCCGGGCCTGCCCGGTGGTGCGCTCCTGCGGCGGCGGCCTCTACGCGCACCGCTACCGGGCCGACGACGGCTCCGGCTTCCGCAATCCCTCCGTCTTCTGCGGGGACCTCTTGAAGCTGATCACCACCGTCCGCGACCGGACGACGCCCACCGCCGCCGTCCCGGCCCAGGACCCGCCCGGCGCCGCGCTGACCGACCGCCAGCTCGACGAACTCGCGGCGGGCTACGGCGGCGCCGACACCGTCCTGGCCCTGGCCGGGGCCCAACTCGGGCTCACCCGGCGGCTGGTGGCCGCCGTCTCGACCGCCTCCCCGGCCTGGGAGCTGGTCACCTCGCTGGACGCCGGGGACGGTGCCGCGCTGTCCGCGGTGCTGACCCACCCGTACGTCCGGGCCTGGGCGGTGCGCTGCCTGGCCGGTCCGGGCTCCGGCGGGGCGGACGCCGGCGGTCCGGGCTCCGGCGCGGCGGGCCCGGTCGGGGCGGACCTCGGCGGGGTGGCCGAGCTGGCCGCCGCCGCCGCGCTGCGGGCCCGCCGCTCCTTCGAACTGCCGCTGCCGGTCCGGGCCGGGGCCGTCCACCTGCCCACCCTGGGGCGGGTGCTGGTCGGCGGCGCGGGCGAGGCCGTGCTCACCGGCGACCCGGAGGGCTTCGAGGTCGGCGGCGTCCGGACCGGCTGGGACGCCCCGGGCGACGGCCGCTGGCAGCCGGTGCGGCGGGTCGCCCTCGCCGACGGCTGGACGGTCGCGCTGGAGGACACCGACCCGCAGCGCGACAGCCACCAGTGGCCGGTCGCCGAACGCCTGGACGAGGCCGAACTGCACGCCTGGAGCGGCGCGTTGCGGGAGGCGTGGGAGCTGATCGGCCGCGACCTGCCGGGCTACGCCCCCGGCATCCGGGCCGGGCTGTCCACCCTCACCCCGCTGCGGCCCGGGCCCGCCGGGCGGGACGTCTCGGCCGCCGCCCGGCAGGCGTTCGGCGCCGTCGGCATCGCCCGCCCGGCCGCCGCGCCGACCCTCGCCCTGCTGGTCGCCCACGAGTTCCAGCACGTCAAGCTGGGCGCGGTGCTCGACCTGCACGACCTGTACGACCGGACCGACCAGCGGCTGTTCCACGCCCCCTGGCGGCCCGACCCGCGGCCGCTGGAGGGCCTGTTCCAGGGCACCTACGCGCACCTCGCGGTCACCGAGTACTGGGCGGCCCGGGTGCGGGTGCTCGCCGACGGGCCGGAGCGCGAGAACGCCCGCTTGCAGCTGGCCAGTTGGCGCTCGCACACGGTCGGGGCGATCGAGGAGCTGACCGGCTCCGGCGCCCTCACCCCGCTCGGCGAACGCTTCGCCACCGGCATGCGCACCGCCGTCGAACCCTGGCTGGCCGTCCCGGTCGGCGCGGCCGCCGAGGCGGCGGCCCGGGCGGCGGCCGCCGAGAACCTGGCCCGGTGGCGGGCCCGGGTGGCCGCGGGGGCGGGCTGACGGAGCCGCCACCGGCCCGGCGGTTGGGAACGGACTCCCGCTGGGCAGGGTGGTCGGTGACCGGCCGCCGTCGTGGCGGCGTGACCGCTGTGCGTTCCAGGGCCGTGCGCCGGCCCGTGGCTGTGGGAGGCCCCGTTGTACGCCGTCTCGGAACTCGTCGCGGACCTGGACCGGCTGGGCGTCCGGCCGGGGGAGACCCTGCTGGTGCAGGCCTCGCTGCGGGCGGTCGGGCCGGTGGTGGACGGCGTGCACGGGGTGGTGCGGGCGCTCAGGGGGGCGCTCGGGGCGGACGGCACACTGGTGGTCTACACCGCTACGCCCGAGAACTCCCGCACCTCCTCGTACTACCGGGCCGCCGTGGCCGGGCTGACCCCCGCCCAACTGCGCGAACACCACGACCGCATGCCCGCCTGGGACGCCGCCGACACGCCCGCGTCGCCCACCATGGGACGGCTCGCCGAGGAGGTCCGGCTGCTGCCCGGGGCCCGGCGCAGCGGCCACCCGCAGACCTCCTTCACCGCGATCGGCCCGCGCGCCGGGGAGCTGACCGGGCGGCACCCCTGGCACAGCCACCTCGGCGAGGACTCGCCCGCCCACCGGCTCTACGAGGGCGGCGCCCGCTGCCTGATGATCGGCGTCCCGGTGTGGTGCTGCACACCGCTCCACCTGCTGGAGTACTGGCAGCCGGACCGCGAGGAGCAGCAGTACCGGTGCGTGGTGCGCACCCCGGACGGCGGCCGGGAGTGGCGCTCCTTCACCGGGACGCGGCTGCACGACGAGCACTTCCCGGAGATGGGGGAGGTGCTCGCCGCGGGCCTGCCCGAGCTGATCGCGACCGGCCCGGTCGGCGACGCCCGCTGCCACCTGATGCCGATCCGCGAAGCGGTCGATCTCGCCGACAAGTGGTACCGGAACAGGCAGAGTTGACGTCCGATCAGGTCGCGGCCCTATTCCATTCGGACCGCCGGTCTTCCTACACTTGAGTCCCTTTCGGGGGAACAGGGACAGGCGGGCTCGGGGGAGGCGCGTGTGAGCAGCGGTGCGGGTCAGGGGAAGGACGCGCCCCGGCCGTACTTCTTCCTCAGCTACGCGCACACGCCGCGGATCAATTCGCGGGGCGCGGCCGACCCCAACCTGTGGGTGGCGAAGCTCTACCAGGACCTCTGCGAGGCGATCCTGCAGATCACCGACGTGCCCTCGGGGCACCCGGTGGGGTTCATGGACCGCTCGATGCACCAGGGCCAGAAGTGGGCCGAGCGGCTCTCCCGGGAGCTGGCCACCTGCCGGGTGTTCGTGCCGCTGTACTCGCCCCGCTACTTCAAGTCCGAGGCGTGCGGCAAGGAGTGGCACCTGTTCAGCCGCCGCTCGGTCTACCAGCGCCGCCCCACCGCGGAGCGGATGACCGGCATCGTGCCCGCCCTGTGGGTGGCGATGGACCACTACCAGCTGCCCCGGGTCGCCGGCGAACTCCAGTTCAGCCACGACAGCTTCGGCCCCGACTACGCCGCCGAGGGCCTGTACGCGCTGATGAAGATCGACGAGTTCAGCTCGCAGTACCAGGCCGCGGTGCTGAAGCTCGCCCGGCGGATCGTCGAGGTCGCCGAGCAGACGGTGATCCCGATCGGCCAGGTGCTGGACTTCGAGTCCCAGCCGTCCGCCTTCGACCAGCCCGACAGCGGCGACCAGGTGCGGATCTCGGTCTTCTCCTACCAGCAGCGCGAACTGCCGCCCAACCGCAACGCGGTCTGGTACGGCGAGCAGCGCACCGACTGGCAGCCCTACCGGCCGGACTCCTCCCGACCGCTCTCCCAGGACGCCGCCGACATCGCCCGCAGCATGGGCTTCCAGCCCACCGTGGGCGAGTTCGAGGACGAGACCGAGCACCTGCTGGGCGGCGAGCGGCCCGCCGGGCCCAGCGTGCTGCTGGTCGACCGGTGGGCGTTCCTGGACGGCCGGCGGTCCGAGGCGGTGCGCCGGCTCGACCGGCGCAACCTCGACTCGGTCGCCGTCATCGAGCCCTGGAACCGCGACGACCAGCAGAGCCGCGACCACGAGCGGATGCTCAACGAGCTCGGCGACAGCGTGCTGGCCGTCAGCCGCGGCGCCCGGCAGCGGCCCAGCCTGCGCGACGAGGGCGCCGGCGGGGCCCCCGGCAGCATCGAGGAGTTCCGCGGCGAGATGGAGCGCGCCGTGATGCGCGCCTGCACCGCCCACGAGCAGCACCACCGCGGCCGCCCCGAGAGCGGCCCGGGCGAGCGCAGACCCAGCATCGGGCCCTGAGCCGGGCCCGGGACGGCACCTGCAGGACACCGGACGGTCGGGACTCCGGCCGGTGAGCACGGCGTGCGCACCACGACGGGCACCAAGGGCCCGGGGGAGGGAACGTCATGACCGAGAGGCCGACGAAGGGCCCGCAGATCCAGGCCCGCCGCCGCGACGCCACCATCGAGAACCGGCACGGCCGGATCGTCACCTTCTACTCCTACAAGGGCGGCACCGGCCGCACCATGGCGCTGGCCAACACCGCCTGGATCCTCGCCGCCAACGGCTACCGGGTGCTGGTCGTCGACTGGGACCTGGAGGCCCCCGGCCTGGCCCAGTTCTTCCGGCCGTTCCTCAACCCCGAGGTGGTCGCCGCCACCACCGGCATCATGGACCTGTTCGGCGACTACCTGGAGGAGGCCCGCCGCCCGATCGACCGGGACCCGGAGTGGATCGAGGACTTCGCCCGGATCCACCCGCACGCCCTCTCGCTGGCCTGGCCGCACTTCCCCGGCGGCGGCCGGATCGACCTCGTCCCCGCCGGGCAGCGCAACCGCGACTACTCGGTGGCCCGCCTCGACTGGGACCTGCTGTACGAGCGCTACGAGGGCCGCCGCTTCATCCAGTCGCTGCGCGCCGACATGAAGCGCCGCTACGACTACGTGCTGATCGACAGCCGCACCGGCCTCACCGACACCGCCGACATCTGCACCGTCGAGATGCCCGACGACCTGGTGGTCTGCTTCACCCTCAGCGACCAGTCCATCGACGGCGCCTCCCGGATCGCCCGGGTGATCGAGGACCGCTACGGCGACCGGGACATCCGGATCCTGCCCGTCCCGATGCGGATCGACGAGGGCGAGAAGGAGAAGGCCGACGCGGGCCGGGCGCTGGCCCGGATCAAGTTCTCCGGCCTGCCCGCCGGCTTCGGCGAGAGCGACCTGGCCCGCTACTGGGCCGGCGTGGAGATCCCCTACCGGCCGTTCTACGCGTACGAGGAGATCCTCGCCCCGTTCGGCGACCAGCCCGGGCTGCCCGGCTCGATGCTCGCCGCCAACGAGCGGCTCACCCGGGAGATCACCCAGGGCCGGGTCAGCGGGGTGCCGCCGATGCCCGAGGACCTGCGGCTGCGCTTCCTCGACGGCTTCGCCCGCCGCCGCCCCACCGCCCCCGCCGACCTGTACCTCAGCTACGTCCCCGAGGACCGGGCCTGGGCGGACTGGATCTCCGCGCTGCTCGCCGACGCCGGCTACCGGGTCGTCCCGCGCGACGTCGGCGCCGGGGCCAACCCGCGCGAGGCCACCGGGCGCGGCATCGACTCCGCGTACCGCACCGTCGCCCTGCTGTCCGCCGCCTACCTGCAGTCCCCGCAGGCCCAGGCGCTGTGGGACCGCACCGTGCTCGCCGACCCGGCCGGGGCCCGCCGCCAGCTGATCCCGGTCCGGGTCTCCGACGTCCGGCTCAACGCGCCCTACAACAACCGCAACCCCGTCGACCTGATCGGCCGCGACGAGCCCTCCGCGGCCGTCGCGCTGCTGCGCGCGCTCGGCCGCACCGAGCCCGACCTGCCCGAGCGCAGCCCCGGCGCGCCGCGCTTCCCCGGCACCAAGCCCACCTACTGGGAGGTGCCGCAGCGCAACCACTCCTTCACCGGCCGGGTCAAGGTCCTCGACGACCTGCGGGCCCAACTGGCCGGCGGCACCACGGCGGTGCTGCCGCCGCCGCAGACCCTGTACGGCCTCGGCGGCGTCGGCAAGACCCAGGTCGCGCTGGAGTACGCGCACCGCTACATGTCGCACTACGACCTGGTGTGGTGGGTCGACGCCGAGCAGAGCGAGAACGTCGTGGTCGACCTCGCCGACCTCGCCGGACGCCTCGGACTGCGGGTCGGCGACAACGTCAGCGAGGCCGCCCAGGCCGCCCGCGACGCGCTGCGGCAGGGCATCCCGACCCCCAACTGGCTGCTGATCTTCGACAACGCGGACGAGCCCGGCGAGATCCGCCGGTTCTTCCCCGACGGCCCCGGCCACATCCTGGTCACCTCCCGCAACCAGGGGTGGTCCGGACAGGCCGGCGTGCTCAACGTCGACGTCTTCGACCGCACCGAGTCCGTCGACCACCTCACCCGGCGGGTCCGCGGCCTGGCCCGCGCCGACGCCGACCGGGTCGCCGAGGCCGTCGGCGACCTGCCGCTCGCCGTCGAGGTCGCCGCCGCCTGGCTGGAGACCACCCGCACCCCCGTCGAGACCTACGTCAGCCAGCTCAAGGCCGAGGCCACCAAGGTCCTGGCGGCCGGCGAGACCCCCGTCGACTACCCCACCCCGGTCGGACTCACCTGGAACGTCTCCATCACCCGGCTGCGCGAGCAGTCGCCCGCCGCCGTGCGGCTGCTGGAACTGTGCGCGTTCTTCGCCCCCGAGCCGATCTCGCTGCGGCAGTTCTTCTTCTCCGAGCAGATGCGGCTCGCCCTCGTCCCCTACGACCAGGAACTCACCGACACCTTCCTGCTCGGCAAGGTGCTGCGCGCCGTCAGCCGCTACGCGCTGGCCAAGACCGACGCCGCCTCCGACTCCTTCCAGGTCCACCGGCTGGTGCAGGCCGTCGTCCGCAGCGGCATGAGCGAGGCCGAACGCGCCACCGCCATGCACCAGGTGCACCGCATCCTGGTCAACGCCCGGCCGCCCCGCGGCGACACCGACGACCCCGCCAACTGGCCCACCCTGGAGAAGATCTGGCCGCACCTCGCACCGTCCCGGGCCCAGGACTGCGACGAGCGCGAGGTGCGCGAACTGCTCATCGACCGGGTCCGCTACCTGTGGAAGCGCGTCGACCTCGAACAGGCCCTCCAGCTCGGCCGCCAGCTCGACGCCGCCTGGACGGTCCGCTCCGAGGGCGAACCCGACCCCGAGGAACAGCGCCTGTGGCGCCGCCAGATCTACAGCCTGCGCTTCCAGGTCGCCAACGTGCTGCGCTCCCAGGGCGCCTACAACGACTCGCTGGCCCTCAACCAGGCCACCCTGGCCGGACAGCGCGAACTCCTCGGCGATCACCACCCGTACGCCCTGATGACCGCCAACTCGATGGCCGCCGACCTGCGCTACCTCAACCGCTTCCAGGAGGCGCTGGTCCTCGACCAGGACACCTACGACCAGTTCGTCGAACTCTTCGGCGAGGACGACCCGCGCACCCTCACCGTCGCCAACAACCTCGCCATCGACCACCGCCTGGTCGGCAACACCGTCGCCGCCCGGGACCTCGACCAGGACACCTTCGAACGCCGCTCCGCCGTCCTCGGCCCGCTGCACCCCTACACCCTCAGCACCAAGTCCAACCTCGCCCGCGACCTGCGCGAGATGGGCGACTACAAGGGCTCGGCGGAACTCCTGCGCGAGGTCACCGAGGCGTTCACCGACGTCGAAGCCCCCGGCCTGCCCGAGGAACTGCGCAACGCCAAGTCGCTCGCCGTCTCGCTGCGCCGGGCCGGCCAGTACGCCGAGGCCCGCGAACTCACCG
Organism: Kitasatospora sp. NPDC004272; assembly: GCF_053603035.1. Taxonomy (NCBI): domain Bacteria; kingdom Bacillati; phylum Actinomycetota; class Actinomycetes; order Kitasatosporales; family Streptomycetaceae; genus Kitasatospora; species Kitasatospora sp. NPDC004272. Next base: position 23,378 of record NZ_JBSGET010000136.1, read on the forward strand.
AACGCACCTACGAGCGCTACATCGCCCTGTACGGGCCCGACTTCGTCGACGCGCTGGCCTGCCGGCTCAACCTCGCCGCCGACTTCAGCGCCGCCGGCGACAAGGAGACCGCCCGCGACATCGCCGCCGACGCCTACGAGGGCCACCGCCGGCTCTTCGGCGACGACCACCCCTTCACCTTCGCCTGCCAGAACAACCTGGGCATCTACCTGCGCGGCTCCGGCGACCTGGTCGGCGCGGTCCGGCACGGCCGGACCGCGCTGCAGGGCCTCGCCCGGGTCCTCGGCGAGGTCCACCCGTTCGTCCTCAACGCCTCCACCAACCTCGCCAACGCGCTCGCGGAGGCGGGCGAACTGGCCGAGGCCGAGGAACTGGCCCGGGACGCCTACGACAGCCTCGCCGCCCGCTACGGCGCCACCCACCCCGACGCCCTGGTCTGCCAGGCCAACCTGGCCGTCACCGTCCGCGCGGCGGGCCGCCGCGGCGAGGCGGAGAACCTGCGGATGCAGGCCGTCGCCGCGCTCGTCGAACTCTTCGGCGAGGACCACCCGTCCGTCGTCTCCGCCCGCGGCTGGCAGCGCACCAACCGGGACCTGGAGCCGCAACCGCTGTAGGCGGGGGCGGGGGCGGGCGCACCGCCGGGCCGCGACCGGAACGGCGGGCCGCCGCCCCGGTGGCGGCGGCGGGGCCGGGGGGGGGGCGGCGGGGGGGGGGCCCCGCGGGTGGGGTGGGGGCTGTGCTTGTGGGTGGCGGATTGGGCGGGGCCCGG
>NZ_JBSGET010000137.1:0-24067 GCF_053603035.1 Kitasatospora sp. NPDC004272
CGTGCAGGCGGGCCCGGTGGGAGTGGCGCAGTTCGACCCGGTCGAGGCGGTAGGGCGGCCGGCAGCCCCGGCGGCCGGCCCGCAGACCCGGGCGGCGGCCGGGGAGCGGACGCAGAGCGTCACCCCGCTGGCGAAGAGCAAGAGCAAGAAAAAGAAGAAGAAGGGCGGCCTGATCGGCTTCCTGGTGGTGGCGCTGCTGGTGGTCCTGGTGGTCGGCGTGGTGCTGTGGCTGATCGTCCGGAGGAACCGGCGCTCCTGAGCCCGCCCGCCCGCACCGCACCCGGCTCCGTCGCCCCGGTGGCGGGTGCGGTGCGGAGGCGAGCGATCCGCTTGTGCGGCGGGCGAGTTGGAGGTTCCGTGGAGACCGTCCGGGCAGCGGGGCGACCGGGCTAGGGTCGTTGGCCCATGCATCCGTCCGCACCGGCGCGGGCGGGCAGCCCGGAGGGGAGGGCCGCCGATGGCCCACTACGAGGTGACCGCGATCGACGTCCGGGGCACGGAGCTCGGCCGCCGCACCGACACCGTCCCGCCCGACCTGGCCCGGACCGGGGCGTTCGGCGACGCGCACCGGGCCGGGTACGTGCTGGTGCGGCACGAGCGGGGCTGGACGGCGTTCGGGCGCGACGGCGAGGGGGACTGGCACGTCCTGTGCGACGGGGCCCCCGAGGAGGCCGCGTACGAGATGGTGCTCTGGTTCGAGCTGCTGCACCACTACCCCGGGCCGGGCCGGGACGACCCGGACCACCCGCTGGCCGGCCCCCCGGCGCCGGGCCCGCGCGGGCAGTTGGGCCGGGCCGACGCGCTGCGGCTGGCGGCCGAGCGGGCCGCCGCGGGCGGCACCGGGCCGGAGGTGGACGAGCTGGCGGCGGAGCGCTTCGCGGGCGGCTGGTACGTGTACGTGCCGGCGGAGGTGGACGACAGCGACCCGGCGGCCTTCCTGGACTCGCTGACGGTGGGCGCCCCGGTGTTCCTGGTCGGCGACCAGGGGCGGGTCCGGGAGGCGAGCACCTCGCTGCCGCCGCAGGTGCTGCGCGAACGCTTCCGGGCCGAGGAGGCGTTCATCCGCCGCCGGCCCGCCGAGGAGGCGCACATGGCCGAGTTCGCCGCCGCCTTCGAGCGGGCCGCGCGGGCCGACGACGCGCCCGCCGCGGCCTCGTTCACCGTGGTGGACGGCCCGGAGGCCCTCGCCGCCCGGGCCGCCGGACTGGTCGACCCGATCGTGCAGCAGGTCTCCCTGCTCGGGTCGCCCGGCTGGGACGGCTTCACCGCGGTCTTCTCCTGCGCCGTCGGCGCCGACGTCGCGCAGGTCCGCTTCCGGTACGGCGGACGGGAGGAGGCGGTGCGCGTCCCGGAGAGCCTGGCCGTGCTGGTCCGCCGCCAGCGCCACCTGGCCGCCCGGCTGCCCGCCGGGCCCTGGTACCGGCTGGTCCTGGTCGCCGACGTCCGCCCGGGCGGCGCCGGGGTGCTGACCGACTACGACTACGGGGACGAGCCGCTGCCCGCCGACCAGCTGCTGCCCGCCCCGTACTACCGCGAGGACCTGCTCGCCTACCCGCGCCCCACCGTCCCCGCCTGGCTGACCCGGCACCTGGCGGCCGCCCCCGGCACGCCCGCGCCCGCGCAGCCGCAGCCCGCGCAGCCGCAGCCCGCGCAGCCGGAGCCGGCGCCCGTGCAGCCGCAGCAGGCCGCTCCCGCTCCCGCGAAGTCGGCGCCGCCGGCCCCCCGCGTCGTCGTGGACTCCGAGCGGCACCGCCTGTACGCCGACACCTCCCGGATCAACCGCGGCCGGGAGTCGATCGCGCTCGACGACATCGAGTGGGTCTCCTACTCGGTCTCCCGGACCGTCACCCACCGGCTGTTCTGGATGAACTCGTACACGACGACGCACGGCTTCGGGGTCGGCCCGGCCGGCCGCGGCCTGGCCGACCTGTCGTTCACGTCCTACCGGAAGGCCGTCGAGACGCCGCCGGAGTGGACGGCGCTGGTCGAGCTGGTGCAGCGGTACGTCGAACCGCGGCTGGTGGAGGAGCAGTTCGAGCTGATCGCCGCCGGGGGAACGTCCATGATCGGCGAGCTGCGGGTGGACCGGGACGGGATGGCCGCCCGGGTCAACACCGGCTGGAAGGGGCGCAACGAACTGCTGGCGTGGCACGAACTGGCCCCGGTGCGGGTGGAGAACGGCATGGTGACGCTGTACCGGACCGGGGAGCCGAAGCCGCTGTTCCACCTGCCGCTGCACCGCGCCAACGTGGTGCTGCTGCCCGCCCTGCTCCCGCCGCTGGCCCGGCTGTTCACCGGCCGGGCGCGCGGCTGACCGTCCGGCGGCGCCCGCCGTCCGGGCCGGCTCGCACCGGGCGGCGGGCACTGGTACAAGGCTGTCGAACGACTGTCGAATACGCCCCGGCGGGGTGTCGGGGCGGGCCGCCGCGCAGGTCGCACGCAGGCGAAAGAGCTGTCGAATATCTGTCGAACGCGGGGCCCCGAAAGGTTTCGACGGGGCGTCAACCACCCTTGGAGGAAGGGTTTCGGGGGGTGCGGGCGATGTAACTTTCACCGCGGGCGCGTCACTGACCTGCGATTTTACACGCTCTCGAAACGGGGTCGTTGTCGGGCGGGTGGACCGGGCCGCTTTTCTGGTCCCCCCACCCGTGACCGAGGAGAGTCCCCCATGACCCCTGTCCCCCTGGAGCGCCGGGCCGCCTCGCGGCCCCCGGTGCGCGGACGCCGGCCGGTGCTGGCGACGGTGGCCGCCGCGGCCGCCCTCGCCGCCTGCGTGGCGACCGCGGCGCTGCCCCAACTGTCGGCCAGCGCGGCCGAGTCGACGACCGCCGCGAGCCAGCCGTACACCTGGAACAACGTGCAGATCGGCGGTGGCGGGTTCATCCCGGGCATCGTCTTCAACCAGGGGCAGCAGGGCCTGGTGTACGCCCGCACCGACATCGGCGGCGCGTACCGGCAGGACCCGGCCACCAAGCAGTGGATCCCGCTGCTGGACTCGCTGGGCTGGGACGACTGGGGCCTGACCGGCGTGGCCAGCCTCGCCACCGACGCCAAGAACCCGAACCGGGTGTACATCGCGGCGGGCACCTACACCAACAGCTGGGACCCGGCGAACGGCGCGATCCTGCGCTCCACCGACCAGGGCAAGACCTGGCAGCGCACCACCCTGCCGTTCAAGGTCGGCGGCAACATGCCGGGCCGCGGCATGGGCGAGCGCCTGACCATCGACCCGAACAACAGCGCGGTGCTGTGGTTCGGCGCCCCGAGCGGCAAGGGCCTGTGGCGCAGCGCCGACTACGGCGTGACCTGGTCGCAGGTGACGGCCTTCCCGGTGACCGGCACCTACGCGCCGGACCCGACCGACACCTCGGGCTACCAGAACGACCCGCTGGGCGTGCTGTGGGAGGTGTTCGACCAGGGCAGCGGCACCGTCAACGGCGTCACCAAGACCATGTACGTCGGCGTCGCGGACAAGCAGAACAGCATCTACCGCTCGGACGACGGCGGCACCAGCTGGACCCGGATCGGCAGCCAGCCCACCGGCTTCGTCCCGCACAAGGCGGTCCTCGACGCGTCCGGCGGCAACCTGTTCGTCTCGTACTCGGACACCGGCGGCCCGTACGACGGCGCGCACGGCGACGTGTGGAAGTACGCGACGGGCACCGGCACCTGGACGAACGTCAGCCCGGTGCCGTCCTCGGACAGCAGCAACAACTTCTTCGGCTACTCGGGCCTGACCGTCGACCGCCAGCACCCCAACGTGCTGATGGTGACGGGCTACAGCTCGTGGTGGCCGGACACCCAGATCTGGCGCTCCACCGACTCGGGCGCCACCTGGAAGCCGTTCTGGTCGTACAACGGGTACCCGACCCGGGCCGACCAGTACTCGATCGACATCTCCTCGGTGCCGTGGCTGACCTTCAACGCGAACGTCTCCGCGCCGGAGGAGTCGCCGAAGCTCGGCTGGATGACCGAGTCGCTGGAGATCGACCCGTTCGACTCGGACCGGATGATGTACGGCACCGGTGCGACGCTGTACGGCTCCTCGAACCTGACCAACTTCGACAAGGGCACCAAGGTCGGCATCGCCCCGGTGGTCAAGGGCCTGGAGGAGACCGCGGTCAACGACCTGATCTCGCCCCCCACCGGCGCGCCGCTGCTCAGCTCGCTGGGCGACCTCGGCGGGTTCAAGCACGACGACCTGACCAAGGTCCCGGCGAAGATCTTCTCCCAGCCGAACCTGACCTCCGGCACCTCGATGGACTTCGCGGAGTCCTCGCCGGCCACCATGGTCCGGGTCGGTGAGACCGCCTCCGGCTCCACCGAGAAGCACATCGGCTTCTCGATGGACGGCGGCGCCAACTGGTTCGCGGCCTCCGCCGAGCCGACCGGCGTCACCGGCGGCGGGCAGGTCGCGATCGCGGCCGACGGCTCGGCCACCGTGTGGAGCCCGAAGGGCACCGGCGTGTACCGCACCACCGGGACGGGCAGCTCCTGGACGGCCGTCACCGGCCTCCCGGCGGGCGCGGGCGTGCAGGCCGACCGGGTCGACCCGAAGACCTTCTACGGCTGGTCCGGCGGCACCTTCTACGTCTCCACCGACGCGGGCGCCACCTTCACCGCCAAGGCGAGCGGCCTGCCCACCGAGTCGGTCCGCTTCAAGGCCGTCCCCGGCACCAAGGGCGACGTCTGGCTGGCCGGCGGCACCGCCACCACCAGCTACGGCCTGTGGCACTCCACCAACGGCGGCGCGACCTTCACCAAGCAAGCGGGCGTCGACCAGGCCGACAACATCGGCTTCGGCAAGGCCGCCCCCGGCAAGACCTACCCGGCGATGTACACCTCGGCGAAGATCGGCGGCGTGCGCGGCCTGTACCGCTCCGACGACGCGGGCGCCAGCTGGGTCCGGATCAACGACGACGCCCACCAGTGGGGTTGGACCGGCGGCGCGATCACCGGTGACCCGCGGATCTACGGCCGGGTCTACGTCGGCACCAACGGCCGCGGCATCATGTACGGCGACAGCGCGGGCGGCGTCTCGCCCTCCCCGAGCGCGAGCACCTCGTCCTCCGCCTCGCCGTCCCCGTCGGCCTCGACCTCCCCGTCCTCGTCGCCGTCCTCGTCCCCCTCCTCCTCGCCGTCCTCGTCCCCGTCCTCCTCGCCGTCCGGCACCTCCTCCTGCGAGGTCACCTACGCGGTGTCCAGCCAGTGGGGCGGCGGCTTCGGCGCCAACGTGACGGTGGCCAACAAGGGCACCACGGCGGTCAACGGCTGGACGGTCAAGTGGGCCTTCCCGAGCGGACAGACCGTCACCTCGCTGTGGAACGGCACCGTCACCCAGAGCGGCGCGCAGGTCACCGTCACCGACGCGGGCTACAACAAGGCGATCGCGCCCGGGAGTTCCACCTCCTTCGGCTTCAACGCCAGCTGGAGCAGCGCGAACACCGCCCCGACCGCGTTCACCCTGAACGGCACCGCGTGCAGCGTGAAGACCGGCTGACGCGCTGACCGACCCGTCGCCCCCGCCCGGGATTCGTCCGGGGCCGGTCGGGGGCGGCGGCACCACGGCGGAGCCCGGGTCGCCCATGTCTCGTGGGGAGGCGGCCCGGGCTCCGTCGCGTCCCCCGGAAACGCGGTGGCCACCCGGCGGACGGCGTGCTGTACTCGGCGGATGGTCAACGGGAGCGGGAACGGGCGGATGCGGCTGCGGGTGACCGGCCGGCCGGTGACCGCCGCGGCGGGGGCGCACCTCGCCCGGGTGCTGGACACCGGGCCGATGCTCCGCAGCACCTTCTTCCACCCGCCCGACCTCCGCGTCGCCTTCCTGTACGGGAGCCGCGCCGACCTGCTGCGCCTGGGCGCGCTGTTCCGGCTCGCCGCGACCAGCCCGCACAGCGCGCTGCACGTTCCGGCCCCGCCGGGGCCCGCCCCGATGAACGCCCGGACCACCCCCCTGCTGGTGGCCCGCGAGGACACCGGCCTGCGCCCGTCCGACTGGCCCGCGCTGCGCCGCGGGGCGCACCGCGGCGCCGCACCGCTGACGGTCACCGCCCCGGCCCCGCGCCCCGCCGAGCGCACCGACGCCGTCCACCGCCTGTCCGAGCGCCACCCGGCCCGGTACGCCGAGCACGCCGACACCTCCTTCGTCCTGGCCCGCCCCGAAGTCCTGTTCTGGATGGGCGACTCGCTGACCGCGGCCGGGGAGGCCGTCGCCACCGACCGCGAGCTGCACCGCAAGGGCGAGAGCTACCAGAACGACTGGGTCGGCTTCTTCGTGCCGGAGCACGCCGACGGCCCGATGCACGCGCTGTGCGTGGTCGCCGCCGACCCGATCTTCCACCGCGCCCGCTGGCAGCGCCGGCCCGCGCCCGGCGCCGGGGCCGGGGCCGGTTGACGACTCCGGCTCCGGCGCCGTCCGGGAAGTACCGTTCGGGGAACCACCGTTCGGCCACGGGTCGTTCGCCGATCGGAACACGGCGCAGGGAGCGTCGTGCAACTGGGGTAACGGATCGATGGCCATGGCGTTCGCTCTCACCCTGCCCGGCCTGGCACTGGCGGTGGTGCTGTGCGCGCTCGGCGCGACGGTGCTCCGGCGGCTGGCCGGTTCGCAACTGGTCCCGGCCCGGTTCCGGCGACGGCCGGACCGGGTCGGCGGCGCGCCCTCGGTGTCCGGCGTCGCCCTGGAGGTGTTCACCGGCTCGGTGAACACCGGCAAGGCCGCCGAACTGGAGGAACGCTCCGCCGAGGCGATGCGCCGCGACGAGGAGGGCGACGCCGCGCCGCCCCGCTCGACCGTCGACCTGGGCACGGGCCGCGCCGTCATCGTGCTCCCGCAGCGGCCGGCCGGCCCCGGGGAGTCGAGCGGCGGCCCCGGCGGGCTCAGCCGGTGAGGGCCGTACCGAGCAGCGGGAGCAGGCGGTCCCAGTGGTGCCGGAGGGCGGCGGGGGCGAAGGCGTCGGTGTCGGGCATGGTGAAGCCGTGGACGGTGCCCGGGTAGATCTCGGACTCGTGGTCGACCCCGGCGGCGTCGAGCTCCCGGCCGAGCGCGTCGAACTGCTCGGGCGTCAGGTCGCTCGCGGCGTGGCCGAAGTGGGCCCGGGCGGTGATCCGCCGGAACTCCTCCGGACCGGCCGCGCCCACCGGGGCGTGGAACGCGGCGAGGGCGGCCACCCGGTCGGGGCGGGCGGCGGCGGTGTGCACCGCGTACAGGCCCCCGATGCAGTACCCGGTCACCCCGACCGGGCCCGGGGCGGTCTGCGGCCGGGCGGCGAGGAAGTCCAGGTAGGGCTCGGCGTCACGTCGGACGAGCGCGGTGGTGTGCGCCTCGATCATCGGCATCAGCCGGGCGAAGAGCGCGGGCCGGGCGTCCTGGTCGATGCGCTCGGGCAGGTCGAACAGCGGGGTCGGGCCGTGCCGGTGGAAGACGTTCGGCACCAGCACGCTGTAGCCGTGGTCGGCCAGTTCGCCGGCCAGCTCGCGCAGCGCGGGCCGGAGGCCGAACCCGTCCGGGTACATCAGCACGCCGGGGTGCCGCCCGCCGCCCGCGGGGAAGGCGGCGATCGCGTCGGCCGGGCCGTCCGGGGTGGGGACGTGCAGGGTTTCGATGGGCATGGGTGTCTCCTGTCGTCGGTCTGACCTGTCTGGTGTTCCTGTCGGTCGGACGCGACGGTGGAGGGGCCCGCGCGGCGCTCAGCGGAGCGTCGGGTCACCGTTCCGTGTGTGGCACGAGGCCGTCCCGGTCGTCATGGTGACCCAACGTAGCCCGTCGGCCGCGCGGGGGCGAACGGTTTCCCCCCCGGTCGCCGGACCGGGCTCCCGGTCAGCCGATCCGCTCGCGCAGCCAGGCGAGCTTCGCCGCCAGGTGGACCTCGCCGCCGCCCTCGTGGCCGTTGAACTCGTAGACGCGCAGCGCCTTCTCGCCGGGGTGGGCGTGGTAGGCGGCGAAGCAGCCGGAGGGCGGGCAGATCGGGTCCATCAGGGCGATGGAGAACAGGGCGGGGGCCTGGATCCGGGCGGCGAGCAGGGCGGCGTCGAAGTAGGCGAGGGTGGCGAAGGTGCGGGTGATGCGGTCGCGGTGCAGGCGCAGGTACTCGGCGATCTCGGTGAACGGCGGCTGGGGGGCGGTGCGGACGCCGCGCGGGAAGTCGCAGAGGAACGGGACGTCGGGCAGCACGCCGGCCAGCGGGCCGTCCGCCGCGAGGGTGTCCAGTGCGGCCACCGCGAGGGAGATGCCGCCGCCCTGGCTGATGCCGGTGACGGCGATCCGGGCCGGGTCGACCTGCGGGAGGGCGCGGGCGGCGGCCAGGAAGCGGACCGCGTCGGTGTAGACCCGGCGGTAGTAGTAGTCGTCGGGGTGGTCGAGGCCGCGGGTGAGGAACCCGGGGACGGCGCCCGCGGGTTGGGCGGCCGGGTCGTCGGTGCGGCCGGGGGCGGCGGACCAGCCCTGGCCGCGGGTGTCCATCACCAGGTGGGCGTAGCCCGCGCAGGCGTAGGTGAGGTTCTCGTGCGGGAGTCCGGCGCCGCGGCCGTAGCCGAGGTACTCGACCACGCAGCCGAGCGGGCCGCTCGCCCCGGCGGGGAGGTGCAGCCGGCCGTGGACGGGGTGGCCGCCGAAGCCGGGGACGGTGAGGTCGTAGGTGTCGACCAGGGTGAGGCCGTTGGGGACGGGGGTGAGGTCGGGGCGTTCGACGGCCGGTCCGGCTTCGGCGAGGGTGCGCCGCCAGAAGGCGTCCAGGTCGGCGGGTTCGGGGAGTTGGGGGCGGTAGGCGAGGCACTCGTCGAGGGTGAGGTCGGTCAGCGGCACGGCTGTCTCCGGGGCTGGGGGAGCTGGAAGCACCCGGATCGTAGGTCAGACATCAGATGTCTGTCGACCGGCGAGGGGCTCAACCCCGACTCGCGCCGGCCTCCGTACGGGCGAGCGCCTCCGCGCGGGCGGCGGCGATCCGGCGGCGGACCGGGACGTAGTGCCGCCGGACGGCCTCGGTGAACCGGCGGGGGTCGCCGATCCGCAGCGCCTCGACCATGGCGCGGTGCGCCTCGACGGTGTCGGCCTCGTCCTGCGCGGTGACGATGTTCAGGTGCGGGGCGACCACCGCGTGCACCTCCCAGCAGGCCGAGGAGAGTTGGGCGACCAGCTCGTTGGCCAGCGGTTGCAGCAGCAGCGCGTGGAAGCTGCGGTCGGCCGCCACGATGTCCTGCCCGAACTGCAGGCGCATCTCCATCTCGCCGACCAGCTCGGCGAGTTGCTCCAGGTGGACGGGGAGCAGGGCGTCGATGATCCGGGCCGCCATGGCGCGCTCGAACAGTTCGCGGACGTCGACCAGGTCGGAGAGCACCCGGAAGTCGTCGTCGGGGCTGAGCAGGCCGCGGAAGCTGAGGCTCTCCACCAGGGCGGAGAGGCTGAGCCGGCCGACGAAGGTGCCGTGGCCGTGCCGGACCTGGACGATGTCCAGCGCGTCCAGCACCTTGACGGCCTCGCGGACGCTGGAGCGGCCGGCGCCGAAGATCTCGCAGAGCTCGTTCTCGCTGGGCAGCGCGTCGCCCGGCTTGAGCCGGCTCTGCAGGATGTACCCCTTGATCTGGTCGACCACCGGCGGCTTGGCCGGGCCGGGGCCGGAGCGGAATGCCCAGGTCGGCGGGCTGGCCCGACCCTCAGGGCCGTTGCCGAATCGTGAACCTGCGGCGGTCGTCATCCCTTGACCCTCCCCTGTGGCGGCGGCTACGTTCACACCCTAACAGCTCAGACATCAGATGTCTGATGACAGATGAGCTGCCGCTCTCTTGCTCGAACCTGCTCGTACCTGCTCGTCCCGCCGGGGATTCCGACCCGGCACCCCCTCGCGGCCCGCCTGTCCGGGCCCGGGCTGACACCCCCTCACTCCGCCCTCCCCCACAAGGAGTTCCCGTGCTGGAACGGACGTCCAAGGAAGTCGACCGCCGCGGCTTCCTGCGCCTGGTCGGCGCCCTCACCACCGCCACCGCGATCGCCGGTTCGGTCGCCGCCTGCGGCGGCCCGTCCTCCACCGCCGCGGGCTCCACCTCCGGCGGCGACGCCAAGGGCGGCAGCGACGGCACCATCGAGGCCGGCATCTCGTACGCCCTGTCCACCGGCTTCGACCCGATGACCTCCTCGGGCGCCACCCCGGTCGCCGCCAACCTGCACGTCTTCGAGGGCCTGGTCGACCTCGACCCGGCCACCCGCGAGCCGTACCCGGCGCTGGCCACCGCGATGCCGCAGCAGGTGGACGACACCACCTGGCGGGCGCAGCTGCGCTCCGGGGCGACCTTCCACGACGGTTCGCCGGTCACCGCCGAGGACGTGGTGTTCTCCTTCACCCGGATCCTCGACCCGGCGAACTCCTCGCTGATCGTGCAGTTCCTCCCGTTCCTGGACACCGTCACGGCAGTGGACCAGAACACCGTGGAGTTCAAGCTGAAGTACGCGTTCCCGCTGTTCGCGGCCCGGGTCTCGGTGGTCAAGGTCGTCCCGAAGAAGGTCGTCGAGGCGGACCAGAAGGCGTTCGACGCCAAGCCGACCGGCTCGGGCCCGTACAAGGTGGTCGAGGCGACCCGGCAGGACAAGATCGCCTTCCAGCGGCACGACGCCTACAACGGCCCGCGCCCGGCCAAGGCCGCGTCCATGGTGTGGCGGCTGACCTCGGACCCGACCGCGCGGGTCTCCTCGCTGGTGTCGGGCCGGGTCCGGGCGATCGAGGACGTGCCGTACGTCGACGTGGCCGGACTGAAGGGCAAGGCCGTCACCGAGTCGGTGGAGAGCTTCGGCAACCTGTTCCTGATGTTCAACTTCACCCGCAAGCCGTTCGACGACAAGCGGGTGCGGCAGGCGCTGCACTACGCGCTGGACGTGGACAAGATCGTCGCCACCGCGATGTACGGCAACGGCACCGCCTCCACCAGCTACCTGCAGCCCAGCCACCCGGACTACCACCGGGCGGCCACCGTCTACGGGCACGACCCGGAGAAGGCGAAAGCGCTGCTGGCGGAGGCCGGGGCCGGCGGGCTGTCGGTGACCCTGCTGACCACCAACACCGGCTGGGTGAACGACATCGCGCCGCTGATCAAGGAGAGCTGGGACGCGGTCGGCGTGAGGACCACGCTGGACATCGGCGACTCCTCCGGCCAGTACAAGAAGGTGGACGCGGGCGACTTCGGCGTGATGGCCGCGCCGGGCGACCCCTCGGTGTTCGGCAACGACGTCGACCTGCTGCTGCGCTGGTTCTACGGCGCGGGCGTGTGGACCACCAAGCGGTTCCGCTGGGACGGCTCGCCGGAGGACCAGCAGGTCCGCGGCCTGCTCGACCAGGCCGCGCGGACGGCCGACCCGGCGGCCCGCTCGGCGCTGTGGAACCAGGTGATCGACCTGGTCGCCGAACAGGCCGTGCTGTACCCGGTGGTGCACCGCAAGCTGCCCACCGCGTGGGACGACAAGAAGCTGACCGGCTTCAAGCCGCTGCCCACCACCGGCCTCTCCTTCCTCGGCGTCTCCGCCGCGTAGGCGCTTCCGCTGCGCAGGCACTGCGCCGCGCAGGCGTTTCCGCCGCGCAGGCACCGCGCCGCGCAGGCGGCCGCGCCCGCTCGACGGGCGCCGGGGCCCGGACCGCCGCACCGGGCCGGGCCCCGGCGCTTCCCCTCCTCCCTAGGACTCCTTCATGCTCGTATTCCTCCGGCTCGCGCTGCGGCGGCTCGCGATGCTGCCGGTGATGGTCCTCGGCGTGACCCTGCTGGTCTTCGTGGTGCTCCAGTTCTCGCCCGCCGACCCGGCGTACAACGCCCTCGGCGACGGCGCCTCGGAGCAGGCCCGGCAGGCGTTCGCCGCCGCCAACGGCCTCGACGACCCGCTGCCGGTGCGCTACGTCCGCTTCCTCGGCGACCTGCTGCACGGCGACCTCGGGGTGACCGTGCCACCCAGCACGCCCGTCTCGGACCGGATCGCCACCGCGTTCCCGCTGACCCTGCAACTGACCCTGCTGGGCCTGGCGATCGCGATCGTGCTGGCGCTCGCCCTCGGCATCACCGGCGCGCTGTACCGCGACCGCTGGCCCGACCAGCTGACCCGGGTGCTGTCGATCTCCGGCGTCGCCGTCCCGTCGTTCTGGCTCGGCATCGTGCTGATCCAGGAACTCGCCCTGAACCGCTCGATCCTGCCGACCGGCGGCTACGTCAACCCGGCCGACTCGCTGAGCGGTTGGCTCAAGACGATGATCCTGCCCGCCGTCTCGCTGGCGATCCCGGTGGCCGCCGGGCTGGCCCGGCTGGTGCGCACCTCGATGGTCGCCGAACTCGACCGCGACTACGTGCGCACCGCGACCGGCAACGGCCTGCCGCGGGCCGTGGTGATCCGCGGCGTGCTGCGCAACGCGCTGGTGACCCCGCTGACGGTGCTGGGCCTGCGGGTCGGCTACCTGCTGTCCGGCGCCGTGGTGATCGAGACCATCTTCGACCTCCCCGGCATGGGCAAGCTGATCCTGGAGGGCGTCACCGGCGGCGACGTGGCCCTGGTGCAGGGCACGGTGCTGACCATCGCGGTGGTCTTCCTGGCCGTGAACGTCCTCGTGGACCTGCTCGTCCTGCTCGTCAACCCCCGTGTCAGGACGGTGTGATCATGCGTATCGGACTCCTGCGCTCGCTGGCCCGGCCCGGCATCGCCTTCCGCCGGCTGTCGCCCGCCGCCCGGATCGCCCTCGGCGTGCTGCTGCTGGTGCTGCTCGCGGCCGCCCTCGGCCCGCTGTTCACCCAGGACCCGCTGACCACCGGCATGCCGGTGCAACCCCCCAGCGGCGCCCACTGGTTCGGCACCGACCGGGCCGGGCGCGACGTGTTCGCCCGGGTGGTCGGCGGCGCCCGCTACTCGCTGGTGATCGGCCTCGGCGCGACCCTGGTGGCGCTGCTGCTGGGCAGCGTGCTGGGTGCGTTCGCCGCCACCTCCCGCAAGGCGGGCGACGAGGGCGTGATGCGCACCCTCGACGTGGTGATGGCCTTCCCGCCGATCGCGCTGGCCGCCGTGCTGGTGACCATCTTCGGCACCAGCGTGCCGATCCTGGTGTGCACCATCGCCTTCGTCTACGTGCCGATGCTGACCCGGGTGGTGCGCGCCAACGTCCAGTCCCAGTACGGCGAGGACTACGTGGCCGCCGAGCAGGTGATCGGCGCCCGGCGCGGCTGGATCGTGCTGCGGCACGTCGCCGTCAACTGCGCGGCGCCGGTCGCGGTGTTCGCCACCGTGCTGGTCGCCGAGGCGATCATCTTCGAGGCCAGCCTGTCCTTCCTGGGCGCCGGCGTGCAGCAGCCCAACCCGAGCTGGGGCAACGTGCTGGCGTACGGGCAGCAGATCCTGCTGGCCGGCGGCTGGTGGGCCACGCTCTTCCCCGGCCTGGCGATCCTGGTCACCGTGCTGGCGCTGAACGTGCTCGCCGAGGGCCTCACCGACGCCACCGCCTCGCCCGCCGAGTCCGTTCCCGCGCAGGGCGGTCCGGAGCCCGCCGCGGTGGCCGTCGAGCCCGAGGACGCCCGGGTCCCGGCCGCGCTGGAGGTGCTCGCCGAGCGGATCGCCGCCCGGCCCGGTCCGGTGGCGCCCGTCCCGGCGGACGCGCCCGAACTGCTCGCGGTGCGCGACCTGTCGATCCGCTTCCCCGACCGGTACGGCGAGGTCGCCGTGGTCGACGGCCTGTCCTTCACCGTCCGGCAGGGCGAGACCCTGGGCCTGGTCGGCGAGTCCGGCTGCGGCAAGTCGATCACCTCGCTGGCCGTGATGGGCCTGCTGGCCCGGGGCGCCGAGGTCTCCGGCCGGATCGAGTACCGCGGCCGGGACCTGCTCGCCGTGGACGCCAAGGAGCGCCGCGCGCTGGCCGGCCCCGAGATCGCCATGGTCTACCAGGACGCGCTCTCCTCGCTCAACCCGTCCGTGCTGGTCGGCAGGCAGCTGCGCCAACTCACCTCGCGCGGCGGCACCAAGACCCCCGCCGAACTGCTCGAACTGGTCGGCCTCTCCCCCGAACGCACCCTGCGCTCCTACCCGCACGAGCTCTCCGGCGGCCAGCGCCAGCGCGTCCTGATCGCCATGGCGCTCTCCCGCGACCCGAAGCTGCTGATCGCCGACGAGCCGACCACCGCGCTCGACGTCACCGTGCAGGCCCAGGTCGTCGAACTGCTGGTCCGGCTGCGCGAGGAGCTCGGCTTCGCCATGGTGCTGGTCTCCCACGACCTCGCCCTGGTCGGCGACCTGGCCCACCGGGTGGCCGTCATGTACGCCGGACAGCTCGCCGAACTCGGCCGCACCGACGCCCTGTTGACCGACCCGGCGCACCACTACACCCGCGGCCTGCTCGGCTCGGTGGTCTCCCTGGAGGCCGGATCCGAGCGGCTGCACCAGATCCGCGGCGTGGTACCCGCCCCGCAGCGCTTCAACTCCGGCTGCCGGTTCGCCACCCGCTGCGCCGCCGCCACCGAGCTGTGCCGCACCACCCCGCCGCAGGCCGCCGACCGCTCCGCCGGACACGCCTTCGCCTGCCACCACCCGGCGGCCGACCGCCTCGAAGGGAGCCTGCGATGACAACTCCGGTACTCGGCTTGGACGGTGTGCACGTCCGCCACCGGGCCCGCAGCGGCGGCCTGTTCAAGCGGGACGCGGTGCACGCCCTGACCGACGCGAACCTCACCGTCGGCAAGGGCGAGATCCTCGGCCTGGTCGGCGAGTCCGGCTGCGGAAAGTCCACCCTGGCACGGGTGTTGACCGGACTCCAGCGCCCCACCGAGGGCATCGTCTCCTTCCGCGGCGAGGACCTGTGGGCACTACCCGGCAGTCGGCGCCGCCGCGAGTTCGGCTCCAGCGTCGGCATGGTGTTCCAGGACGCCTCCACCGCGCTCAACCCGCGGCTGCCGATCGGCCGGATCCTGCGCGACCCGTTGGACGTCCACCGGCGCGGCACCCCCGCCGAACGCGAGTCCCGCGTCGAGGAGTTGCTCGACCTGGTCGGCCTGCCCGGCCACGTGGTGCGCAACCTGCCCGGCCAGCTCTCCGGCGGCCAGCGCCAACGCGTCGCCATCGCCCGGGCGCTGGCCCTGGAGCCGGAGATCGTGGTCGCCGACGAGCCGACCAGCGCGCTGGACGTGTCCGTCCGCGCCCAGGTCCTCAACCTGCTGGTCGACCTGCGCGAACGCCTCGGCCTGGGCATGGTGTTCATCTCGCACGACATCCAGACCGTGCGGTACCTCGCCGACCGGCTGACCGTGCTCTACCTCGGCCGGGTGGTCGAGGAGGGCCGCGCCGAACAGGTCGCCGCCGCGCCCGCCCACCCGTACACCCGGGCCCTGCTCTCCGCCACCCCCAGCCTGCTGGAGGACACCGAGCGGATCGTCCTGCACGGGCCCGTCCCCTCCGCCACCAACCCGCCCTCCGGCTGCCCGTTCCGCACCCGCTGCTGGAAGGCCGACGACGCCTGCGCCACCGCGTTCCCCGCCCCCGACGGCGACGACGCCCGGCGCTGGCACTGCGTCCACCCCGAGACCGTTCTTCCGAGGAGCACCTCATGACCGCCCGCCGCCCCGCCTTCTCCGGCGTCGTCCCGCCCGTCGTCACCCCGCTCACCGCCGACGGCGAGATCGACACCGCCTCGCTGGAGCGCCTGGTCGCCTTCCTGCTGGAGGGCGGCGTGGACGGCCTGTTCGCGCTCGGCAGCTCCAGCGAGACCGCCTACCTCACCGAGGCCCAGCGCACCCGCGTCCTGGACGTGGTGGTCGGCGCGAACGCCGGCCAGGTGCCGGTGATCGCCGGCTGCATCGAGACCACCACCAGCCGGGTGATCGAACGGGCCCTGATCTCCCGCGGGTCGGGCGCGGACGCGGTGGTCGCCACCGCGCCGTTCTACACCCGCACCCACCCCGTGGAGATCGAACGGCACTTCCGCGAGATCGCCGCCGCGGCCGAACTCCCGCTGTTCGCCTACGACATCCCGGTCTGCGTGCACAACAAGCTGGACACCGCGATGCTGCTGCGACTGGCCGCGGACGGCGTGCTGGCCGGCGTCAAGGACTCCTCCGGCGACGACGTCGCCTTCCGCTACCTGTGCCTGGGCGCACGGGAGTTGCCCTACTTCGCGGTCCTCACCGGCCACGAGGTGGTGGTCGACGGCGCCCTGCTCGGCGGCGCGGACGGCGTCGTCCCCGGCCTCGGCAACGTCGACCCGCACGGCTACCGCCGCCTCGCCGACCACGCCGCCGCCGGCGACTGGGCCGCCGCCGCCGCCGAACAGAACCGGCTGGCCCGGCTGTTCGAGATCGTCACCGTCGCGAAGGACACCTCCGGCACCGCCGCCGGCCTGGGCGCCTTCAAGACCGCGCTGATGCTGCGCGGCATCATCACCACCAACACGATGAGCCCCCCCATGGCCCCCTACGACGCCGCGCAGACCGCCGCCGTCGCCACCCTCCTCGACCGGGCCGGGCTGCGATGACCTCCGACACGGAACCCGCCCCCGCCGGCGCGGCAGGACCGGGCAGCGCGGCGGACGCCGCGAGTGCCCCGGGCGACGCGGGCGACGCGGGCGACGCGGGCCCGGGCCGTTCCGGCGGCGGGGCACGACCAGAGCCGGAAGCCTCCGGCGGTGGGGCGCCGGGACGGGAAGCCTCCGGCCGACCGACAGACCCGGGCAGCACTGCGGGTGCCACAGGCACTGCGGGTGCCACAGGCACTGCGGGTGCCACAGGCACTGCGGGTGCCACAGGCGTCGTAGGCCCGGGCCGTTCCGGCGGCGTGGTAGGTGTCGGCGGCGCGACACCGCTGCAGTGCACGCCCGTCGCGTCGCCCACCCGGGCCCGGCCGGTCTCCGCCGCCAGCACCGCTGACCGGTCCGGCCCGGTCGTCGCCGGGGTGGACATCGGCGGGACGAAGACCTCCGCCGCGCTGGTCGGGCCGGACGGTGCGGTCGGACCGGTCGTCACCGTGCCCACGCCCGCCGCCGAGGGGCCGGGCGCCGTGCTGGCGGCGGTCGCCGGGGCGGTGCGGGCCCTCGGCGGCGCGCCGGTCGCGGTCGGGGTCGGCAGCGCCGGGGTGATCGACCCGGTGCGCGGGTGCGTGCTCTCCGCGACCGACGCGATGCCGGGCTGGGCGGGAACCGAACTCCGCAGCGGGCTCAGCGAGTTGCTCGGCCTCCCGGTCGCCGTCGACAACGACGTGCACGCGCACGCGCTCGGCGAGGCGTGGACGGGGGCCGCCCGGGGCGCCCGCTGCGTGCTGCTGGTCGCGGTCGGGACGGGCGTCGGCGGCTCCCTGCTGATCGACGGCCGGGTCCACCACGGTGCCCGGCAGGTCGCCGGGCACCTCGGCCACCTCGCCGTCCCCGACGCCACCGGCCTGCCCTGCACCTGCGGCGGCACCGGCCACGTCGAGGCGGTCGCCGCCGGACCCGCCCTGCACGCCGCGTACCGCCGCGCGGGCGGCTCCCCGGACGTCCCCGACCTGCGGGCCGTCGCCGCCCTGGCCGGACAGGGCGACCCGCTCGCCGCCGACGTGCTGGCCACCGGCGCCCGCGCCCTCGGCCGGGCGATCGGCGGCCTCGCCAACGTCCTCGACCCCGACCTGGTCCTGATCGGCGGCGGCGTCGCCCACTGCGGCCCTGCCTGGTGGGACCCGCTGCGCGCCGCCTTCACCGCCGAACTCCTCCCCCCGCTCGCCGAACTCCCGCTCACCCCCTGCGCCCTGGGCCCCACCGCCGCGATCGTCGGCGCGGCCCGCCTGGCCACGGCGCTCTAGCCCCGCCAGGGGCTCGGCTACGAACGGCGGGAGGCGAAACCAGGGGCTCGGGGAACGGCGAGCCCGGGTCTGCTGACGGTTCACTGCCGGAGCGCGCATCGGCTATCGGTTCCGTCACAGACACGCAGCAGCACGAACCTCCGACGGGCTCCGGCCGCCAGCAGCACGGACTCGCCGTTCCCCGAGCCCCTGGAGGTGCTCTCTCGTGCGTTCTTCCCGAGTCCCTGATTTCGCACCCCGCCATTCCCCTCTCACTGGAGACTTCCCATGCCTGAAAATCAACTCCCCTCCCCCGTCGAAAGGTTGCGTGGTCGTCTGATCGTCTCCTGCCAGGCGTACCCCGGTGAGCCGCTGCGCGACCCGGACGCGATGCGGCGGATGGCGCTCGCCGCGCTGGAGGGCGGGGCGGCCGGCATCCGGGCCCAGGGGCTGGCGGACCTGCGGGCGATCCGCGCGGCGACGGACGTTCCGCTGATCGGGCTGTGGAAGGACGGCGCCTCGGGGGTGGTGATCACGCCGACCGCCGAGCACGTCCGGCAGGTCGCGGCGACGGGGGCGCAGGTCGTGGCCCTGGACGCGACCTCCCGGCCCCGGCCGGACGGGCGGCCGCTCGCCGAGTCGTTCGCGGCCGCTTGCGAGGCGGGCGCGCTGGTGATGGCCGACGTCGCCACCTTCGAGGAGGGCCTGCGCGCCACCGAGTTGGGCGCCGACCTGGTGGGCACCACGCTGTCCGGCTACACCGACGACTCCCCCCGCCAGCCCGGCCCGGACCTCGACCTGGTGGTCCGGCTCTCCGCCGCCCTGCCCCTGCCCGTGGTCGCCGAGGGCCGGATCCACTCCCCCGCCCAGGCCCGCGCCGCCCTGGAGGCCGGCGCCTTCGCGGTCGTGGTGGGCACCGCGATCACCCATCCGACCACCCTGACCCGCTGGTTCGCCGCCGAGGTCGGCGCCGCGCACCGCCACGGATAGCCGCGCCCTCCCGCTCCCGCTCCACCGCGTACGTCCCAGCACGGCGGGCGGAGCCGGGTTCAACGACTACACCCGAACCGCCCCCGCCCCCGCCCCCGCCCCTGCCCCCGGAAGTCCGGTCGTTCCGGGTGGTGCCGGGGCGTTCCGGCAGCACGACCGCGCCGCGCACGGCGCTCCGCCGACGGGCGCGGACGGCTATGCCCGCTTTCCCACGTCGGCCGGGGCCTCCCACCCCAGACATCAGATGTCTTACGTCAGACCCCTTGACCGTCACCCCGCGCGCTCCCTAGGGTCACTGACCAGACATCAGATGTCCTCGCTCCGATGTCTCGGCTCCCCGCCCGTCCGCCGGCACCCCCACGCACCACAGCCGGCCGACGCGGCATCCCCCTCGGACGATTGCGAGCACCTCCGTGGCCCTGTCCCCTCCGCACGCCCGCGCCCTCCTCTCGGTCGGCGCCCTCACTCTCGCCGCGCTCCCGCTGGGCGTCGGCGGCGCGTCCGCCGCCGTCCCGGCCGGCCAGTCGGCCGTGGTCAGCCAGGACTGCGCCTCCGGCGGCCGGATCCAGCAGACGGTGGTGAACAACACCGCCGCCCCGACCACGTTCACCCTGACCTGGCCGGGCAACGGCAGCTGGACGGCGACCGTCGCGGCCTTCGACTCCTCGCACTTCTACTTCACCAAGCCGTCCGGCACGGCCTACACCTTCCGCACCACCACCCCGCAGGGCTACGACAGCACCGTCAGCGGCACCCTGGACTGCACGAACGCGCTGGCCGCGAACGTCAGCCTGGAGTGCCCGCGGAACGCCGACGGCTCGCTGCCCGCGAGCCACCGCCTGCGGGTGACGCTGGACAACCGGACCTCCGCCGCGCAGACCTTCACCGTGGCCTGGCCCGGCCGGGCCCACTCGCCCTGGACGGTGACCGTCCCGGCGATGTCCGGTGACTCCTCGCTGTACTGGACCCTGCCGAACGGCACCCCGTACGCCTTCAACCTGTCGGCGGCCGGGAGCAGTTGGACCGACACCGAGTCCGGCACCGCCAGCTGCGGCCTGGCGCCGGGCACCCCGGGGATGAACGCGCAGACCGTGCTGACCACCGGCACCCCGATCAGCGGCGTCAACACCCTTGCCGCCGACGGGGTCTCGTACACCACCACGACCACCACCGCGAAGTCGGTGCGGATCCCGGCGCTGGCCCAGACCGCGTCCGGCACGGTGATCGCCACCGCCGACGCCCGGATCGACGGCGGGGCCGACCTCGGCGGCGGGACGAACAACATCCAGGTGGTGATGGTCCGTTCGACCGACGGCGGGGTGACCTTCTCCGCGCCGCGGATCATCGCGCACCCGGCCACCACCAAGGAGGGCTACGGGGACTCCAGCCTGCTGGTCGACCGGACCACCGGCCGGGTGTTCTGCTTCTTCACCTACGCGCCCGGGGTCGGGGTCGGCTACTACGGCTCCACCGCCGGGGACACCTCGGCCGCCTCCACCACCAACACCCACGTCAGGTACGTCACCTCGGACGACGACGGCGCCACCTGGAGCACCCCCGTCGACCTCAACCCGTCGGTGAGGGACGCGGGTTGGGCCGGCATGTTCGCCTCCTCCGGGCACGGCGTGCAGCTCGCCTCGGGCCGGCTGGTGCAGCCGATGGTCTACCACGACGCGGCGGGCGACCACGCGGCGAACCTCTACTCCGACGACCACGGCGCGAGTTGGCACGCGGGCGGCTCGGCGGCCACCGGCGTGAACGAGTCCAAGGCGATCCAGCGCGGCACCGGCAAGGTCGTCCAGAACATGCGCTCCAACGCGGGCGGCAACCGCTGGTACGCGACCACCACCGGCGGCACCGACGTCGCCGGGACGTTCGGCACCGCGTGGAACTCCGGCCTGCTGGACCCGGGTTGCAACGGCGACGAGATCTCCTACCTGCGCCCCACCGACACCGACGGGGCCGGCCGCCCGCTGCTCAGCTCCACCGCCGTCCTGTCCAACACCGCCACCTCCGACAACGCCACCCGCCAGGACCTCACCGTCCGGATCAGCCAGGACGACGGCGCCAGCTGGCCGCACCGCGCCCTGCTCAAGGCCGGCCCGAGCGGCTACTCCAGCGCGGCGGTGCTGAACGACGGCACGGTGGCCGACCTGTACGAGATCGGCGGCACCGGCGGCATCGTGTACACCGCCTTCACCACCGCCTGGGTGAGCACTTCCTGACGTTCCGTCAGCTTCCGTTCTGCGCGGCGGCCTTGGCGTTGCGTTCGCGGGCGGCGGCGATCCGGCGGCGGGCCGGGCGGTAGTGGGCCTCGACGGCGCGGTCGAAGGCGGTGGGGTCGCCGGCGCGGACGGCGGCGACCACGGCGCGGTGGGCGTTGACGGTGTCGAGTTCGTCCTGCTTGGTGATGACGTGCAGGTGGGGGGCGACGATGCCGTAGACGTCCCAGCAGGCGGAGGAGAACTGGCTGATGATCTCGTTCTTGAGCGGTTCGACCAGCAGGGCGTGGAAGCGGCGGTCGATCGCGATGACCTCCTGGCCGGCGGCCAGTCCGGCCTCCATCTCGTCGACGAGTTCTTCGAGGGCGGTGAGGTGGTCGGCGTGCAGGGTGTCCAGGATCCGCTGGGCCATGCCGCGTTCCAGCACCTCGCGGACGTCGACGAGTTCCTCCAGCACCTTGAAGTCGTCGTCGGGGCTGAGCAGTCCGCGGAAGGTGAGGCCCTCGACCAGGGCGGACATGCTGAGCCGGCCGACGTAGGTGCCGTGGCCGTGCCGGACCTCGACGATGTCGAGCGCGTCGAGGGTCTTGACGGCCTCGCGGACGCTGGAGCGGCTGGCGCCGAGCGCCTCGCACAGTTCGCCCTCGCTGGGCAGCAGGTCGCCGGGGCGCAGCCGGTTGTCGATGATGTAGCGCTTGATCCGCTCGGCCACCTCGTGCCGGCGCAGCGGACGCGGCGACGCGGCGCCCTTGGTGCGGATGGTCTCGGCCACCGGTGCTGTCCCCACTTCTCCGCCTCCCGGCGCGTTCCGCCGGGTGTTCCACCGCGTGGCGTCGGGCCACGGGGGGCTGCCAGCGTACCAGTCCGGTCCGCGGACATCCGATGTCTGACCAGCAGGCGGGAAGCGGGCGGAAAGGGGCCGGGACGGTGGTCGGGACGGGCGGCGGTCAGGACGGGCGGCGGTCGGCGAGCCGGTGCAGGCGGCCGGGGACGTCCAGGCCGATCAGCAGGATGACGACCAGGCTGAGGCCGAAGGTCAGCACGGCCAGCGACTGGCCGAGCGGGCGGCCCTCGGCGAGGCGGGCGCCGAGCAGCGGGGCGACGGCGCCGCCGAGCGCGCCGACGTTGTAGACGAAGCCGAGTCCGGAGGCGCGGCGTTCGACCGGCAGGTGGCCGCCGAGGTAGCGGGGCAGCAGGCCGGAGATGCCGAAGCTGGTGGCCTGGAGCAGGAACAGCAGGACGCCGAGCAGCAGCAGGTCGTCCTGGACGGCGAAGACCGGGAAGACGAAGGCGAGCGAGGCGGCGAGGGTGAGCGCGTACGCCTTGGCCGGGCCGAGGCGGTCGCCGGTGAACCCGGCCAGCACGCAGCCGGCGGCGGTGCCGAACCCGGCCCAGAACAGCACGTCCCGGACCTGGTCGGCGCTGTAGTGCAGTTCGGTCTTGAGGTAGGTGGGCAGCAGCGCCTGGATCGGCCAGGTGTACAGGAACCCGGCGAACACGGTGGCGGTCAGCGCGAGGTAGAGCACCCGGTGGTCGGGGCTGCCGAGCCGGACGGCCAGGGTGCCGAGGGCGGCGGCGGCGAGCAGGGCGAGCGTCCAGGCGGTGGCGGCGGTCGGGGCCCGGCCGGTGAACAGGGTCAGCAGGGCGGCGAAGGCGCCGGCCGCGAGGGCGAGGTGGAGGGCGGCCCGGCGCGGCGAGGGGGTGCCGTCGGGGCGGGTGAACAGCGGGCGGAACGGGTTGGGGCGGGTCGCGGTCTCGGCGATCGCCTCCTCCCAGTCGTCGGCCTCGGGCAGGGCGCGGCGCATCCAGAGCGCGAACAGGGCGGGCAGCACGCCGAGGTAGAACATCCAGCGCCAGCCGAGCGCGGGCACCACCTGGCTGTAGACCTGGGCGGCGAGGACGGTGCCGATCGAGTAGCCGGAGATCAGGAAGCCGCTGGCCCGGCCGCGCACCCGCTCCGGCCAGCTCTCCATCACGTAGGTGGCGCTGGCGCTGTACTCCCCCGCCATCCCGAGCCCGACCACCAGCCGGGCGGCGTACAGCGTGCCGTAGCCCTGGGCGAGGCCGCAGGCCAGGGTGCCGAGGGAGAACAGCAGGATGCTGGCGGTCATCGCGGCCCGCCGCCCGTGCCGGTCGCCCAGCGCGCCGAGCAGCATGCCGCCGAGCCAGCGGCTGACGAACGCAGCCGAGACCAGCGAGGCGGCCCGCACGGCGTCGAGTCCGAACTCGGCCCCGACCTCGGTGAGGACGAGGGTGATCAGGACGAAGTCGAAGCCGTCCAGCACGTAGCCGCCCCAGGCGGCGGCGAACGCCGTCCAGCCGCGCCGGCCCACCTGCCGGTACCAGCGCTCCGGCCGGGCTTCGCTGCTTCGCGGCGGTCGGTCCATCGCGGCAGGATATCCGGAGGCCCGGATTCCGATCGAGGCCGGGCCGGACGGACGCCCCGGCCCGGCCGCCGGGGGCACTGCCTACACTGAACGCGCTCCGCGCGCCCGGGTGGAAGAACCCTTCCTGACGGGCCGTCAACGGTGCCCGTTCCGAATCGAAAGAGAGACTCACAACGGTGAGCGACCTGACCGACCTGCTGTCGTCCAACCCCTATCCCGGCCGGGGCGTGCTGTGCGCCCGGACGCGTTCCGGGGCCGTCCTCGGCGGCTACTTCCTGACCGGCCGCAGCGCCGCGTCCAAGGACCGGGCCGTGCGCCCGGTGGGCGGGGAGCTGGTGGTGGGGCCGGTGGCAGAGGTGGAGCACGACCCGCTGCGGCACTACACGGCCGCCACCGCGACCGACGAGTGGCTGGTGTTCGGCAACGGCGAGCAGGTCGCGCAGGTGACGGAGCGCCTGCGCGGGGGCGCGTCGGCCACCGAGTCGCTCAGCGGGCTGGAGTACGAGCCCGACCCGCCGATCCGCACCTCCCGCGTCACGGCGCTGATCAGCCGGGACGGCGGCCGCCGGGCGGTGCTGGGCGCGGCCCGCCCCAGCTCCGGCACCCGGCCGAGCAGCAACGTCATGGCGCCGACCGTTCGAGCGCTCGCTCGGCTCGCCGAACAGCGCACTGGTCGGACAAGAGCGCCCTCGGTCCAGCGGTGTGCAGCAGTCGATCATCGG
>NZ_JBSGET010000138.1:0-24054 GCF_053603035.1 Kitasatospora sp. NPDC004272
GGCTGGCCGGGGATGTCAACATATCTGGCGTTGACTTTTGGCACGCTGTTGAGTTCTCAAGGAACGGATGCTTCCTTCGACCGGCCTTCCGACCGTATCTCCGGGCGCTTCGTTCTTTCGTGTTCCCAGCTTATCAGAGGTTTTTCGCTCCGATTTCCATTCCCGCTGGAGTGGGAATTCCTTCGACTTCGCTGCAGACCTTATCAAAAGCTCTGCACTGCTCGGCTTCGGGGTTTTGCCTGACCGGGCCAGCATCCTCTCGGACGCGCTGCCTCGATTTGGCGGTGTCGTAGACACTACGCCTGGGCGGACTGTATGTCCAGTCGCTCCCAACCGTTCAAACCTACTAGCCCATGGGAACCACGTCAATGGTCCTGCCGGGTTGATCATCAGGCTACCAGGTTTGGCGAGGCACCCATGACCACGCCACGCCGTAAGCCCGGGGGCCCGGGGCTCAGGGGCTCAGGGGCTCAGGGGCTCAGGGGCTCGGCGGTCAGCCGGCCATCGGCTGGTGGTCGGTGCGGTCGGCGGCCTCGACGTCGCCGATCTCGCCGTCGCCGGCGGCGCGCTTGCCGAGGACCAGGGCGTAGACCAGGAACAGGGCCTCGACGGCGAGGCCCATGCCGATGCGGATCCAGCTGGGGAGGGCGGAGCCACTGACGAAGCCCTCGATGAAGCCGGTGACCATGAGGACGACGGTGAGGCCGATGACGGAGCCGATCACGGCGCGGCCCTCCTCGGCGAGGGCGACCGAGCGGGTCCGGGGGCCGGGGTCGATGACGGTCCAGCCGAGGCGGAGGCTGAGGCCGCCGGCGACGAAGATGGCGGTCAGTTCGAGCAGGCCGTGCGGGACGAGCAGGCCGAGGAAGTGCTGGAGGTGGTCAGCGGAGGCCATGATGCCGATGCCGGCGCCGAGGTTGAAGACGTTGTTCAGCAGGATGAACAGGACCGGGAGGCCGAGCAGGACGGCCGAGATCAGGCACTGCGCGGCGACCCAGGCGTTGTTGGTCCACACCTGGGCGGCGAAGTTCGCCGAGGGGTGCTCGGTGTAGTAGGCCTCGTACTCGCCGCCGGGCTTGGTGAGTTGCTCGTACTGCTCGGGCGACATCAGGGACTTGACCATCTCGGGGTGGGTGCCTATCCACCAGGCGATCACGGCGCTGAGGACGAAGGAGACCGCCCCGACGGTGAGCCACCAGCGCCGGGCCCGGTAGAGGAGCGCGGGGAAGCTGACGGTGAAGTAGCGGGCGGCGTCGCGCCAGGAGGCGGCGCGGGCGCCGGCGACGGCGTTGCGGCCGCGGACGACCAGGGTGGTGAGCCGGCCCTCGACGCCGGGGTGCGGGGCGGTGGCCTGGACCTGGGCGAGGTGGCTGGTGGCGCGCTGGTAGAGGGCGATCAGCTCGTCGGACTCCTCGCCGGTGAGGCGGCGGCGACCGCTGAGGACCTCCAGCCGGTGCCATTCCGCCTGGTGGGCGGCGACGAAGACGTCCAGGTCCATGACGGCTCTCTCCGGGGGCGCGGCGGGGCTGGGGGCGGCCACTGGTTGGTGTGCGGCCGGGCGGTTGCGGGGCTTAGCTTGCCAGAGCGGGCGGCCCGCGCGTCAGGGTTGCCGGGAGCGCGGTTCCGAAGGGCGGCCCGGGGTTACCTGCCGGGGGTGTACGGCCTTATCTTTGCCGCTGTTGGTGAGGGGGTCGGGTCTGCGACGCGGGGTCGCCGGCGGGCCGTGGAGCGGAGCGGGTGGGTGGCGTGAGCGAGCTGGTGACCGGTGAGGCGGTCGTCCTGGGGCTGCGGACGGCGAGACTGCCGTCGCGGGCCCTGGCCAGGCTGTTGGACGGCTTCGTGTACATGGTGGCGTTCTTCATCCTGATCATCGGCCTGTCGTTGGGGCTCTCCGACCTGGAGCCGGCGGCCGCGGCGGCGTTCGCGATCGTGACCCTGGTGTTCTGCACGGTGCTGCTGCCCACGCTGATCGAGACCCTGTCGCAGGGGCGGTCGCTGGGGAAGATCGCGCTGGGGCTGCGGGTGGTGCGCTCGGACGGCGGTCCGATCCGGTTCCGGCACGCGCTGGTGCGGGGGCTGGTCGGCGTCATCGACTTCGGCATGTTCGCGATGCCCGCGGTGGTGACCTCGCTGTGCTCCGCGGAGGGGCGCCGGCTCGGCGACATATTCGGCGGGACGATGGTGATCCGGGAGCGGCTGCCGCAGGGGGCCCGGGACCAGGGGGCGGTGCCGCCGGTGCCGCCGCAGGTGATGCACGCGCTGGGCGCGGACCTGGTGGCGCTGGACCTGTCCGCCGTGCCGGACGGCCTGTGGCTGTCCGCCCGCCAGGTGCTGAGCCGGATGCACGAGCTGGACGAGCCGGTGGCGGCCGAGCTGGGCGACCGGCTGGCCGGGGAGTTGGCGCAGCGGACGGGCTGGCCGGCGCCGGCGGGGCTGCCCGCGCTGGTGCACCTGGGGGCGGTGCTGATGGAGCGTCAGCGCCGGGAGTGGGAGCGGGCTTCGGCCGCCGCGTACGCGGTGTACACGGCCCAGCTGGCCCAGCAGGCGCAGGCCGTGCCGGTGGCCGTCGCGGTGCCGGGCCAGGTGCCGGGGCAGGCTGTACCGGGCCAGGTGCCGGGACCGCCGGTGCGGCAGCTCGGGTACCCGCAGACTCAGCCGGTGCCCCCTCAGGCCCCGCAGGCCCCGCAGGCCCCGCAGGCGGCGCCGCCGGTGGCGCTCGCCAAGCCCGCGGCGCCTGCTGCGGCGCCCGCCGAGGCGCCCGCCGCGGGTGGCGGCGGGTTCGCGCCGCCCGCGTAGTCAGGCGTCGCGGCGCGGGTTGGGCGGGGAGTCGAGTTCTTCGAGCTCGATGCCGGGGGCGCCGAGCAGGACGTCCCCGGTGAGGTGGAGGTCGCGGACCTCGCCGGTGTCGAGGTCGGTGACCCGGTAGTGCTCGACGGGGAGCGGGCCGCTGTCGGTGGGGTGGTCCTGGACGGAGTGGAGCTGCCAGCCCTGGTCGAGGGTGCGGGGGGCGAGGGCGTCGCCGGTGAAGGAGACCAGGCGGATCCGGGCGCTGCCGCCGGGGTCGAGGGCGAGCAGGCGGGCGGTGGCGATCAGGAAGGCCGGGGAGTCGCCGGTGAAGGCGTGCGCCCGGTCCTCCCCCTCGACCGCCTCCTCGGGGGCGGTGCCGGCGGCGTCGGCGCGGACCCAGTGGACGCCGTCGAGCGCGCCGCCGCGGACCTGCCAGCCGCCGGAGCGGAGTTCGAGCCGGATCGGGCGGTGGCGGGCGTCCAGGGTGAGGTCGGTGGTGCCCTGGACGGTGCCGTCGGGGCGGTAGCGCTTGGCGACGTAGCGCCAGCCGGCGGGGCCGGGGGCGCACTGGAAGCGCTCCTCGCCGAGCGGGGTTCCGTCGTGCGGGTCGTGGAGGGAGTAGCGGCCGTTCGGCATGGGGGGAAGCCTACGTAATCGGGTGCAACCTTCCCGGGGGCGGGCGGCATCAGGGGGTCGGTGGTGCGGTCGCGCCGCCGGTCTTGGGGAGGGAGGGGCTGCCGGGATGGCGGAGCTGACGCGGGACGAGGAGTTCACCGCGTTCGTGGCGTCCAGAGCGGTCTGGTTGCGGAAGGTCGCGTACCTGCTGTGCGCGGACTGGCACCGCGCGGACGATCTGGTGCAGGAGAGCATCACCAAGCTGTACACCCACTGGGGTCGGGCCGGCCGGGCGGAGAACCGGGACGGCTACGCGCGCACGGTGCTGGTGAACACCTTCCTGGCCGAGCAGCGGACGGCGTGGTGGCGGCGGACCAGGCCCGCGGCGCGGCCGGTGGAGGGGCGGGCGGAGCCGGAGCCGGACCTGGCGGTGTCGCTGGACCTGCGGGAGGCGTTGGCGGCGCTGCCGCCGCGGCAGCGGGCGACGGTGGTGCTGCGTTACTACTGCGATCTGTCGGTCGAGCAGACCGCGGCCGAGCTGGGGTGTTCCAGCGGCAATGTGAAGAGCCAGAGTTCGCGGGCGCTGGAGGCGCTGCGGCGGTCGTCGGCGCT
The DNA here is from genome assembly GCF_053603035.1 of Kitasatospora sp. NPDC004272. Lineage (NCBI taxonomy): Bacteria > Bacillati > Actinomycetota > Actinomycetes > Kitasatosporales > Streptomycetaceae > Kitasatospora > Kitasatospora sp. NPDC004272. The sequence continues at coordinate 4,015 of NZ_JBSGET010000138.1, forward strand.
GCGCACGGTGGGGAGGTCGGGGGCGTGAACGGGGAAGACGAGGAGCTGTCCGTGCGGATGGCGCGGTACGTGGCGGCGGAGGAGGCCGCGGCGCCGCCCTCGCGGGTGGATCCGGCGCTGGCGGTGCTGCGGGGCCGGGAACTGCACCGGCGGCGGGCCTGGACGGTGGCGTCGGCGGTCGCGGCGGTGGCCCTGTCGGTGGGCTCGTTCGCGGTGCTGGGCTCCGGGGGCGGGGCGGGTCCGGCCGGGATCCCGGCCGCGCCGCAGAGCGCGTCGCCGTCCGGGTCGCTGCCGCCCGACGCGTACCGGAAGACGGGGCCGACGGAGCAGAGTTCGGCGGTGCCGGTGGTCGGCCGGACGGTGCTGACGGTGCCGGGCAGGTTCGGTTGGCTGCCGGACTCGGTGAGCACGGTGGAGTACCGCTCGGAGTCGACCGGAGTGGACGCGATGGCCTACGGCGACCTGGTGGACCACGACCGGGTCCAGTTCCTGCTGACGGCGTTCCCGGAGGGGGTGACCCCGGACGTGGACCCGCTGATCGGCGCGGGCGACGGGCTGCGGGTGGACGCGGCGCCGGTGAACGGGCGGGAGGCGTACTGGGTGACGTCGAGCGACGCGTCGTTCACACAGGGGACGCCGTCCCGGCTGCGCTTCCGCGGGGCGGACGGGATCTGGTACCAGCTGGACAGCTCGGGGCTGCCGGAGGCGGACCGGGAGCAGCTGCCGCTGCGGGTCGCGGCGGGGGTGGTGCCGGGCCGGTACACGCCGCCGCTGCCGGTCTCGCTGTCCTCGCTGCCGCCGGACACCGTGGTCAGCAACGCGTCGTTGCGGCACGCCGCGCACGGTGCGGCCCCGTGGGAGGCCGAGCTGACCTTCCAGGAGCAGGGCACCCACTACGTCACGGTGCGGGTGGAGCCGGACCAGGACGGCCCGCCGTCGGGGCCGTCCGGGTCGCCCGGGTCGCCGGGGCCGTCCGGGTCGCCGGGGCCGGACGCGAACGGGTTCCCGGAGCACGACCCGGGGCTCTGCTCGTCCGGCTACGGGGTCCGCTGGTGCGTGCGGGAGCTGCAGCCGGCGGCGGACGCGGGGAGCACGCTGCCGGTCTGGCTGGCCCGGGTGCTGCCGCGCGGCTCCGACGAGCGCTCCTGGTCCGCCGACGTGCTGCCGTAGCGGGCCGGAACGCGCCGGTGCCCGGCACCCCGAGGGGGCCGGGCACCGGTGCGGGCCGGGTCAGTAGCGGTACTGCTCGGCCTTGTACGGGCCCTCGACCGGGACGCCGATGTAGTCGGCCTGCTCCTGGGTGAGGGTGGTGAGCTTGACGCCCAGCGCGTCGAGGTGGAGGCGGGCCACCTTCTCGTCCAGGTGCTTGGGCAGCACGTACACGCCGACCGGGTACTGCTCGGTCTTGGTGAACAGCTCGATCTGCGCGATGGTCTGGTTCGCGAAGGAGTTGGACATCACGAACGACGGGTGGCCGGTCGCGTTGCCGAGGTTGAGCAGGCGGCCCTCGGAGAGCACGATGATGGTCTTGCCGTCGGCCTTGCGCCACTCGTGGACCTGCGGCTTGACCTCGGTGCGGACCACGCCGGGGAGCTTGGCCAGGCCGGCCATGTCGATCTCGTTGTCGAAGTGGCCGATGTTGCCGACGATGGCCTGGTGCTTCATCCGCTCCATGTGGGAGGCCAGGATGATGTCCTTGTTGCCGGTGGTGGTGACGAAGATGTCGGCGATCCCCACCACGTCCTCCAGGGTGGTGACCTGGTAGCCGTCCATCGCCGCCTGCAGCGCGCAGATCGGGTCGATCTCGGTGACGATGACCCGGGCGCCCTGGCCGCGCAGCGACTCGGCGCAGCCCTTGCCGACGTCGCCGTAGCCGCAGACGACGGCGACCTTGCCGCCGATCAGGACGTCGGTGGCGCGGTTGATGCCGTCGATCAGGGAGTGCCGGCAGCCGTACTTGTTGTCGAACTTCGACTTGGTGACGGCGTCGTTGACGTTGATCGCCGGGAACAGCAGCTTGCCGTCCCGGTGCATCTCGTACAGGCGGTGGACGCCGGTGGTGGTCTCCTCGGTGACGCCCTTGATGGTGGCGGCGACCTCGGTCCACTTCTGCGGGGTCTCGACCAGGGTGCGGTTGAGCAGCTCCAGGATGATCCGGAACTCGTCGTTGTCCGCGGTGGACGGGTCCGGCGCGGCGCCGGCCTTCTCGAACTCGACGCCCTTGTGGATCAGCAGGGTGGCGTCACCGCCGTCGTCCAGGATCATGTTCGGGGTCTGGCCGTCCGGCCAGGTCAGCGCCTGCTCGGTGCACCACCAGTACTCCTCCAGGGTCTCGCCCTTCCAGGCGAAGACCGGGACGCCCTGCGGGTCCTCGGGGGTGCCGTTCGGGCCCACCGCGATCGCGGCGGCGGCGTGGTCCTGGGTGGAGAAGATGTTGCAGGAGCACCAGCGGACCTCGGCGCCCAGCGCGGTGAGGGTCTCGATCAGCACGGCGGTCTGCACGGTCATGTGCAGCGAGCCGGTGATCCGGGCGCCGGCCAGCGGCTGGGACTCGGCGTACTCGGCGCGGATCGACATCAGGCCGGGCATCTCGTGCTCGGCGAGCTGGATCTCCTTGCGGCCGAACGGGGCCAGGGAGAGGTCGGCGACCTTGAAGTCGCCGGTGAGCTGGTTCGACATGCGAACTCCTCGTGGAAGGGCCTGTTTACGGGTGTGCTGAGCGGCAGAGGGCGCACGGGAGCGACCCTCTGCTGCGGCACAATCCGTCGGAGGACCTCTCTCCCTCGACCGGAGCCCGCTCCGATCGACCGCCATCAGCAGCGACGTTTGGCACTGCTGACGAATCTACACCGATCGGACGCGGCTCAGTGGGTGTTCCGGCCGGGTCCGCCCGGAGTGGCGTCCGCGTCGGGGCCCGCGAGGGCCTTCTCCTCGGAGTAGATGTCCGGCTCCAGGTAGATCGCGCGGGCGATCGGCACGGCCTTGCGGACCCGGACCTCGGCGTGGTCGATCGCCTCGGCGATCACCGCGGCGCTGTCCTCCGCGTTGACCCCGATCTTGGCGGCGACCAGCAGTTCCTCGGGGCCGACGTGCAGGGTGCGCATGTGGATGACCGAGGTGACGGTGTCGTGGTCGACCAGCGCCTCGCGGATCTTCGTGACGACCTCGGCGTCGGCGGACTCGCCGATCAGCAGCGACTTGGTCTCCAGCGCCAGCACCAGCGCGATGACCACCAGCAGCACGCCGATGCACAGGGTGCCGATGCCGTCCCACACCGCGTCGCCGGTGGCGGCGCTCAGGCCGACGCCGAGCAGCGCCAGCACCAGGCCGACCAGCGCGCCGGAGTCCTCCAGCAGCACCACCGGCAGCTCGGGGGCCTTGGCCCGGCGGATGTACGCCGACCAGCCGTGCTGGCCCTTGTCCTTCGACGCCTCCCGGTAGGCGGTGAGGAAGGAGTAGCCCTCCAGCAGGATGGCGAACACCAGCACGCCGACCGGCCAGTACCAGTTGTCCAGCTCGTGCGGGTGGGCGATCTTCTCGTAGCCCTCGTAGATCGCGAACATGCCGCCGATGCTGAACAGCACGATCGAGACCAGGAACCCGTACACGTACCGCTCGCGGCCGTAGCCGAACGGGTGCTCCTCGGTGGCGGCGCGCTTCGAGCGCTTGCCGCCGACCAGCAGCAGCACCTGGTTGCCGGAGTCGGCGATCGAGTGCACGCCTTCGGCGAGCATCGAGGAGGACCCCGAGAACGCGAACGCCACGAACTTGCTGACCGCGATCCCCAGGTTCGCGGACAGCGCCGCGACCAGTGCCTTGGTGCCGCCTTCGGTACTCAAACCCCGTACGTCCCTCCGCGCGGGCCCGGGCTTTGCCGGGCCTTGGTTGACGAGGGGACGATACCGTGTCAGCTCCGGGTGGCCAGGCCCAGGTACACCGCCGCGAAGTCGGTCAGGCCGATCAGCTCGGCCAGCGCCTGCAGCGGGTCCTCCAGGGCGGAGGTCTGCTCGGTGATCCGGACCTCGTGCGCGGTGGCCAGCCGGCGGGCCCGGGCGACCGGCCAGCCGGGCTGTTCCAGCTCGGCCACGCCCGGGGTGTGCCGCAGCAGCAGCACCTGCAGCTGGAGCGGGACCGGCTCGTCGACCCGGTCCCGGAAGAAGTCGTCCGGGTCGGCGCCGAGCCGGCCGGTGAACATGCCGCGGTGCGCGGTCAGCGCCTGCGGGAGGCGGGCGGCCAGCGCGGGCAGGCCGGCCCGGTCGGCCAGCGCGGCGGCGAACCGCTCCGCCGCGGCGGTGGCCGGGGCGCCCTCGGCCCACAGCAGCGGGACGGTCTCGGCCAGCCGGGCCGCCAGGGTCTTCGCCGGGTTGTCGTAGGCGTGCGCGTCGGGGCGGCAGCGCACCGCGACCTCGTCGAGCCGGTCGGCGGCGGCCTCCAGCGCGCCGGGGGCGAGCTGGGTGACGCCGGTGCGGTCGGCCAGCGCCAGCAGCGGGGCCAGGAAGGCCCAGAGCGCGGCCGGGTCCTCGGCCGGGAGGTCGGGTTCGGCGTCGGAGCCCTCCGGCTCCACCGCGCTCGGTTCGAACGGCAGCGGCAGGGCGCGCACCTGGAGCGCCGCCTCGAACAGCTCCGAGCCCTCCGGGGCGATCACCGCGATCGCGCAGCCGCGGGTGTACGCCTGCTCGGCCAGGTTGATCAGGCCGCCCTCGCGGCCGTTCTCGCTGGCCACCACGATCAGGTCCAACGAGCCCGCCCAGCCCGGCAGTTGCCAGGTCTCGCCGTCGGTGAAGGCGAACCCGCCGGGGCGGGCGTCGGACGGCGGCAGCGGCCACACCTGGCTGCTGGGCACGGCCAGCGCCGCCAGCACGGCGGCGGCGGTCAGCACCCCGCCGTGTCCGGCGACCAGCACCGCGCGCGGCCGCCCGTCCGGGTTCAGCGCGCCCACGCCGGCCGCGTCGGCCCGGCGCAGGGCGATCCGGACCCGGGCGCCCGCCCCGGCCAGGGCCAGCAGTTCGCGCCGTCGGTCGGCGCGCTGCACGGCGGCCGGGTCGTCCAGCAGGGAGTCGTCGAACATGGCGGCTGGCCTCCAGCGGCGGGCGGGGCGGGAAGGGTCAGGACGGGCGGCGGGCCTCGTCCACCAGCAGGACCGGGATGCCGTCGCGCACCGGGTAGACCAGGCCGCAGCCCTCACCGGTGCAGCGCAGCTCGTGCACCTCGCCCTCGGTCTCCTCGTCCAGCGGGGAGCGGCACTCCGGGCAGACCAGGATCTCCAGCAGGAAGGACGGCAGGCTCATGTCGGTCGACTCCGGGGGCTCGGGCAACGGTGCGGGAAGCCGGTGACACAGCAGTACCCCGGCCGGTGGCAACCCTACCGGCCGGGGCACGCGAAAAGTCAGCGGCGGGCTGACGGCGGCGGTCAGCCGCGGACGATCGCCAGCACGCCGTCGCGCAGCTCGGCCATCTTCGCCGGGTCCTTGGCCTCGGCGTTCAGGCGCAGCAGCGGCTCGGTGTTGGAGGCGCGCAGGTTGAACCACCAGTCCGGGCCGGCCACGGTGAGGCCGTCCAGCTCGTCGGTGGTGACGCCCTCCAGGCCGGCGTAGGCGGCGCGCACCTTCTCGGTGGCGGCGGCCTGGTCGGCGACGGTGGAGTTGATCTCGCCGGAGGCGGCGTACCGCTCGTACTTGGCGGTCAGCGCGGACAGCGGGCCGTCCTGGCCGCCGAGCGCGGCCAGCACGTGCAGCGCGGCCAGCATGCCGGTGTCGGCGCGCCAGAAGTCGCGGAAGTAGTAGTGCGCGGAGTGCTCGCCGCCGAAGACCGCGTCGGTGTTCGCCATCTCCTGCTTGATGAAGGAGTGGCCGACCCGGGTGCGGACCGGGACGCCGCCGAGGTCGCGGACCACCTCGGGCACCGTCCAGGAGGTGATCAGGTTGTGGATGATCGTCGGGTTGGCCTCGCCGGCGGCCTGGGCGCGGGCGATCTCGCGCTCGGCGACCAGGGCGGTGATCGCGGACGGGGAGACCGGGTCACCGTTCTCGTCGATCACGAAGCAGCGGTCGGCGTCGCCGTCGAAGGCCAGGCCGATGTCGGCGCCCACCTCGCGGACCCTGGCCTGCAGGTCGACCAGGTTGGCCGGGTCCAGCGGGTTGGCCTCGTGGTTGGGGAAGGTGCCGTCCAGCTCGAAGTACATCGGGACGACGTCCAGCGGCAGGCCGTCGAACACGGTGGGCACGGTGTGCCCGCCCATGCCGTTGCCCGCGTCCACCGCGACCTTGAGCGGGCGGATCGCGGTCAGGTCGACCAGCTTGCGCAGGTGGTCGGCGTAGCCGCCCAGGGTCTCCTTGGCGGACAGCGCGCCCACGGCGGCGACCTCGACGGCCGGGACGTGCACCTTGCCGTCCTCGTCGAGCCAGGACTCGACCAGCTCGCGGATGTCGGACAGGCCGGTGTCCTGGCCGACCGGGGCGGCGCCCGCGCGGCACAGCTTGATGCCGTTGTACTGGGCCGGGTTGTGCGAGGCGGTGAACATCGCGCCGGGCAGGTCCAGGCTGCCGCTGGCGTAGTACAGCTGGTCGGTCGAGCAGAGCCCGATCTCCACCACGTCGGCGCCGCGGGAGGCGGCGCCCTCGGCGAAGGCGCGGGACAGCGAGGGCGAGGACGGGCGCATGTCGTGGCCGACCACCACCGCGCTGCCGCCGACCACCTCGACGAAGGCCGCACCGAAGGCGTACGCCAGCGACTCGTCCCACTGGTCGGGCACGACGCCCCGGACGTCGTACGCCTTCACAAGCTGCTTGAGGTCCCGCACCAGAATGCTCCCGTGTGTGTGCTGCGACGTGCTGCGGACGTACCGGACGCATCCGTCCGAACCGCAGAGGGGCAGCGTACCCGGCTCGGGGGAACGGGCGGTGTCCCAGTCCGGGCCCGGCCGGTCAGCTCTCCGGGGAACGCAGTACCCGCAGGTGCCCCCGGCGGCCGGACTCGCCCTCCGGCGGCGGCCCCTGACGCGGCGTGCGCTCCTGCGGGCGGGCGGCCTCGCGGACGGCGTTCGCCAGGGCCTCCAGGTCGTCGCTGCTGCGCCGCAGCGGCCCGGTGTCGCCCGCCAGGCGGACCACGTCCCAGCCGCGGGGGGCGGTCAGCCGCTCGGCGTGCTCGGCGCAGAGGTCGTAGCAGTGCGGTTCCGCGTACGTCGCCAGCGGGCCGAGCACCGCGGTGGAGTCCGCGTAGACGTACGTCAGCGTCGCCACGGCCGGACGGCCGCACGCGGTCCGCGAACAACGACGTACAGAGCTCACGAGGGTGGACGGTACCGCAAGTCGGACCGGCCCGCGAAGACCCGCCCCCCGGCTCGCGTGTCCCGTCGCCGTTACGCGCCGTGCTGGAGTGGTCCACTTCCGGGCATCCAGGGACTACGCTCGACACTGCTATGGACAGCTCGACACCCCCGTCCCCGCCCGGGCCCGGTCGCCGCAAGCACCGCGACCGGCACGGCCGCGGCCTGCGCGGGCCGCTCGCCCCGCCGCAGGTGCCCATCTCGCTGACCCGGTCCGAGCTCTTCGACGACTACGTCCGGGAGTCCATGGAGCGGCTGGTGCGGCGCTGGCCGCAGTTGGAGGACGTGGAGTTCGCCGTCCTGGAAGTGCCGCTGCCCGCCAAGGGCGAACCCGAACCGGACACCGTGCCGCTCGGCCGGGTGATCCCCGCGGAACGGGGCCGGCGCAGCCGGATCCTGGTCTACCGGCGGCCGGTCGAGATCCGCGCCAAGTCCCGGGAGGACCGGGCCGCGCTGGTGCACGAGATCCTGATCGAGCAGGTCGCGGAACTGCTGGGGCTCTCGCCGGACGCGATCGACCCGCGCTACGGCGAGGAGTAGGGCCTGCCGCCGGCTCGCCGGGAACGGCGGGCTGTGCCGTCAGGGGCCCGGGGAACGGCGGGTCGATGCTGCTGACGGCCGGAGCCCATCGGAGGTCCGTGCTGCTGCGTGCAGTAACGGAACCGGAAGCCGATGCGCGCTCCGGCAGTGAACCACTCGCAGACCGGGCCTCGCCGTTCCCCGAGCCCCTGTCGGCGCTCTCTCGTGAGCCCCCCCTGATTTCGCTTACCCGAGGACGATCCCCGGGTCGGCGGCGACGTGCGGGACCTCCACGGTGGCGTGGTCGTCGCGGAACTGCTGGGTGGTGAAGGTGGGGACGTCCTTGGTGACCGCGCTGAGCTGGCGGGTGGCCAGGACGGGGCCGCCCTTGAGGGTCTGGAGGGTGAGGGCGTAGGGGCCGTTGGCGCCCTGGGGGTCGATGCCCTCGACGGTGACGGTGGTGCCGGCCGGGACGTCGACGTCCTTGGTGGCGGGGGTGCCGCCGCTCGCGCCGGCCGAGCTGGTGACCTTGACCTTGGCGTCGGTGTCGACGGCGGTGAGGATCAGCTTGGTCTGGCCGGCCCGGTTGTCGGCGATCGAGGCGCGGGCGCCGACCGGGGAGCCGCCGGAGAGCCAGGTGGACTCGGTCTTGCCCTTGTTCTCGCGGTCGACCCGCAGGCCGGCCACGACCGGGGTGGGGTGGTCCTGGCTGGTGGGGGTGAGCCGGATCGCGCTCGCGCCCTCGCGGTTCTCGCTGGAGAACTGAAAGTCGAGGGTGGCGGTCATGCCGGCCTTGACGTGGATGCTCTCCTTGCCCGCGGGCGTGAACCAGCCGTTCTTGCCGGAGAGCTGGACCTTGAGGTCGGCGTCGTCGGCGGAGTCGGTGGCGACCACCAGGTGGGCGGTGGTGACGTCGTCGGGGATGCCGGGGACGGTGACGGCGGGGGCGGGGTCGGCGGAGGGCTCCAGCCAGTCGGTGCCCTTGCCGGTGTCGCTGGCGTGGACGCCGGCGCCGATCCGGCCGCTGCGGGTGACGATGTGCAGGGCGAGGTCGTCGACGGCGCCCTTGGTGTAGCTGCTGAGCAGGAGCCGCTGGGACTGGCCGGGGGCGACCGCGATGCCGGTGGCGAGCTCGTTGTCGATGGCGCCCTTGTCGCCGTACATGTGCAGGTCGACGACGGCGGGCAGGCTGTCGGCGTTGACCAGGGTGACGTAGTCGACCCGGTTGGCGCCGCTGCTCGCGCCGGCGAACCAGAAGCTGGTGCCGGAGGGCACGCAGTCGGCGCCGGAGAGGCTGGTGCCGCCGTTCTCGGAGGTGGTGACCTGGGTGGCGGTGAAGCCGGGGGCGAGGTTGCCGGTGGCGATGGCGAAGCTGCCGGGGGCCTCGTCGTTGTTGGCGGCGGGGCCGGTCGCCGGGGCGCCGGGCTTGTCGAGGGTGACCCGGGCGTCCAGCTCGGGGGTGGCGGCCGCCGGGCTGCCGGAGGGCTGCTCGGACGGGGAGCCGGCGGGGGCGGCCGACGGGGAGCCGGAGGGCTGGGCCCCGGCGGTGGGCTGCGCGAGGTTCTGCGCGGCGACCACGTTGTCGGCGCTGGCCTCGGCGAGCCGGCCGGTGCCGGTGGCGCCGGTGCCGCCCTCGGGGCTGAACAGGGTGAGGTTGGTGGAGCCGGTGACGCCCTGCATCGGGGGCGGGCAGACCAGCGCGGTGCGTTCGACCTGCGCGGTGGTGCGCGCGCCGGTGTCGGTGGCCGGGGCGGCGGGGGCGCGCAGTTCGGCGACGCCGAACACCAGGCCGAGCACGGCCACGCCGGCCAGCAGGGACTGGCCGGTGCGGCTGCCGCCGGCCACGGCGCTCAGGTCGGGGGCCTTGAGCTTGGGGGCCTTGAGCTTGGGCGCCTTCAGGGTGGGCTTCTTCATCGCGGGTCAGCTCCCCGTCCCGGGCTGCTGCGGGTGGCCGCCGCCGTAGGGGTCGTTGGGGTCGTAGTAGGTGGTGGGCTGCTGCTGTTCGGGCAGCCAGGGCTGCTGCTGCCCGTCCTGCTGCGGGTAGCCGGCGGCGTACGGGTCGGTCCAGCCCTGGGCGGGCCGGGCGTCGTAGCCGTAGCCCGGCTGCTGGCCGTACTGGTCGTAGCCGTCGCCCTGGTAGGGCGCGCCGACGGGCTGCTGGGTGTAGCCGTAGCCGTCGCCCTGGTAGCCCTGCTGCTGGTACGGGTCCGCCTGGTAGGGGTCGGCCTGGTACGGGTCGGCGAAGGTCTCCGGTTCCGGCTGGTAGGGCGCGGGGTCGGGTTCGCCGGCGGACTGGGCCGGGATGCCGGGGGCGTAGACGCCGGGCTCGGCCGGCGCGTCCTCGCCCTCGCCGCGTTCGGCGAGCCGGCGGGCCCGGCGGCTGCCGGGGGCGGGCGCCTGGGCCTGGGCCTGGGCGGCCAGCGCCTGGGCGGCGACGACGTCCTCGGGGATGTCGTCGTCGTTGGTGTTGCGTCGGCCGGGCAGGGCCAGGATCAGCACGACCACGCCGAGCGCGAGCCGGCCCCAGGCCCAGGCGGCGTGGGCGGCGCTGCCGGTGCGGGTGACGTCGAGCCGGCCGCCCTCGGCGGGGAGGGTGAAGCCCTGGGCCCAGCCGTCCACGGTGACGGCCTTGAGCGGCTTGCCGTTCAGGGTGGCCTGCCAGGCGGGGTCGGCCTGTTCGGCGAGCCGGAGCTGCCGGCCGGCCGGTCCGGCCGGGACGGTGGTCCAGATGTCGTGCTGCCCGGCGGCGACGGTCACCGGGACGGTGCCGGGGCTGGTGATCTGCGCCCGGCTGCCGGGGACGCTGTTGATCTGCCACAGGCCGGTGCCGTTGTCGAGGCTGAGCCGGACGATGCCGGGCGTGGTGTCCAGCACGTCGCGGACCTTGGCGATCACCGGGTCCTTCACCTGGATGTAGCTGATGCCGTACCCGGCGAGGGTGCGGGCCAGGTCGCCGCCGGAGCCGGCCAGCAGCTTGGCGGTGAGCTGGCCCAACTGCCCGTCGGCGGCGGCGTCCACGGTGCCCTCGGCCTGGCCGGTGGTCAGGCCGGCGCCGCGCACCAGCGCGTACCGGACGGAGGCGCCGTCGGCGTCGCCGGTGACGGTCAGGGTGCGGGAGCGGTCGGTGGTGTTGCCGGACTCGGCGATGAACGCCGGCACCTGGGCGTCGGTGCCGCGCCGCAGCGGGCCGTCGGCGCCGGTGAGCGCCCACCAGACGGCGGTGCCGACCGGGGCGAGCACGGCGGCGGCGAGCACCAGGGCGGCGACCGGCTGGCGCCAGCCGAAGGCGATGCCGGAGACCCGGGCGTTGGCGCCGTCGGCGCCGATCGCGGCGGCGGCCAGCAGCGCGACGCCGGCCAGCAGGGTGGCGGGTCCGGCCCAGGCGGCGGTCTGCGGGCCGCCGGAGGCGGGGGTGACGGCGGTGCCGGCCACCGCGACGGAGAAGACCAGCCCGGCGGCGGCGGCGCCCCAGGCGGCCAGTACGGCGCGGCGGCGGTCGGCGCGCAGCAGGGCGGCGAGCGCGGCGAGCACCACGCCGGCGGACAGCCAGACCGGGGGCGTGCCGGCGCCGCCGGGGTTGACCAGGACCAGGCCGAGCGGGTCGGCGGCGGGGCCGTTGAAGCCGGGGACGCCGGCCTCCAGCAGCAGCCGGGACGGGTTCGCCAGCACCTGCAGCGACCAGGGGGCGAGCACCAGGACGGGCAGGCCGAGGATCACCGCGACGCGCAGGCCGAGCAGGCGCACCGCCTGCGCGCCGGAGCCGAACGCGCCGCCGCGGAGCACCGCGTGGACCAGCGCGGCCAGGCAGAGCGGAACCGCTATGGCCCAGGTGAGCGGGACGAAGGCGGTGCTGACGGTGAGCAGCAGCACGGTCATCCAGGCGGAGCGCCAGCCGGGGCGGGCGCCCTTGGCGGCGGTCTCCTTGCGGATGCCGAGACCGGCGGTGATCGCGGCGGCGCGGGCCAGCGGGGGCAGCAGCACGGCGAGCACGGCGGTGCCGATCCGGCCCTGGGCGAGCGCGCCGGTGGCGGCGGGCAGCACCGCGTAGGTGGCGCTGGCCCAGGCGCGGACGGCCTTGGAGGCGATCAGCGGCCGGGAGACCAGGTAGGCGCTGACCGCGGCGAGCGGCACCGAGAGCACCACGATCAGGGTGAGCGCCAGGTCGGCGTGGTCGAACAGCGCCCAGGACAGCACGGACAGCACCGCGAGGTAGGGCGGGTGGTCGGCGGTGCTGCCGGTGCCGATGGCGTGCCAGGGCGCGGCGTACATGTTCCACAGCCCGGCCGCGCCGTCCGCGGCGGGCAGCAGGGCGCCGCCCTGGAGGTAGCCGGAGCCGATCAGGTTGCGGCAGGCGATCAGGGCGAACGCCAGCAGGGCGGCGAACAGCACCGGGGCCGGGCGCCGCACCAACTTCTTGAGCAGGGCGAACTGTTCGACCACCAGGTCGTCGGCGTCCTCGTCGCCGGGGCCGGACTCGACCGAGCCGTGCCGGCCGCCGGTGTCGTCGGTGCCGCCGATGCCGAGCGAGGAGACGACGTTCTCGACGGCGAGCCGGACGGTGGCGCCGGGGGCCGGGAACAGCGTGCGGTCGTCCAGCGAGTCGACCGAGCGGGTCCTGCGGCGGCGGGCCCGGGAGGCCATCAGCCGTGGCAGGCGCAGCAGTTCGTGGCCGAGGCCGGCGATCTCGTCGTACGCCTGCCGGGGGTCCTTGCCGACCAGGTTGACGACCACCCGCAGGACGGTGCCGAGGATCAGCCGCAGCAGGACGTACGGGAAGAGCAGGCCCTTGGAGTTGGCGAGCAGGGTGTAGACGGCGCCGGCCTTGTCGACCCGGTGCGGGTGGGCGGGGGCGCAGTCGATGGTGCGGCGTTCGCGGCTGGCGGCCTCGGCGTGCCGGAGCACGGCGTCGGGGGCGACCACCACGCGGTGGCCGGCGGCGTTGACCCGCCAGCAGAAGTCGGTGTCGTCCCGCATCAGCGGCAGCGCCTTGTCGAAGCCGCCGAGTTCCTCGAACACGTCGCGGCGCACCAGCATGCCCGCGGTGGAGACGGCCAGCACCGGGCGGACCTGGTCGTGCTGCCCCTGGTCCTGCTCGCGGCGGTCGAGGCCGGTCCAGCGCCGCCCGGAGCGGGCGATCGTCACGCCGACTTCGAGCAGCTGCCTGCGGTCGTACCAGGAGCGGAGCTTGGGGCCGACCACGGCGGCGGTCGGGGTGGAGTCGGCGACCTGGAGCAGCCGGCGCAGGGCGTCGGTCTGCGGTTCGCAGTCGTCGTGCAGCAGCCAGAGCCACTCGACCGGCTGGGTCTCGCGCGGTCCGCCGCGGCCGAGTTCGTCCTCGCCCGCGAGCGGGTCGCCGAAGTCGTCCCAGCCGCCGGTGACCGGGTCGTAGCCGGACGGGTCGAGGCTGTAGGAGAGGTCCTCGGGGCGCAGCGGGGGGCTGTTGAAGACGGCTTCGCCGACGGCGCGGCCGAAGCCGACCCGGCGGCCGAGGACCTGCGGGCCGCTCTCGGGGAGCCAGTCGCCGAGGGTGTCGGCGAGCAGCTGGGGGGAGTTGTCGGTGGAGCCGGTGTCCACGGCGAGGATGCGCTGGACCTGCCGGTCCTGGCCGAGCAGTCCGGCGAGCGCCTGCGGCAGCCAGCGGGCGCCGTCGTGCGAAACGATCACCGCGGTGACCAAGTGGCGCGGGTAGGCGGGCGGCCTGGCAGCGGAGAAGCCGCTCTGGTGGCTGTAGACAGTCATCGGGTGCGCGGACCACCGGTTCGGGTTTGACGGCAGATGACGCACCACACTAACGGCTCCGGGTGGCGCGATCGTCCCCGGTGTGTGTGAAAAGACGGTGCAGTGGGTATCGCGTTCGGCGGCGCGGAGGCCCGGGAGCGGGCCGGGAGCGGGCCGGGAGCGCGGCCGGGATCGCGAAAGCGCCCCGCCTCTGGGAGGCGGGGCGCCGACACGGGTCCCGGGTGGTGCGGAGGGGTCAGACCGCGCTCTTCTTGAGCCGGCGACGTTCGCGCTCGGACAGGCCGCCCCAGATGCCGAACCGCTCGTCGTTCGCGAGGGCGTACTCCAGGCACTCGGCGCGGACCTCGCACGCCAGGCAGACCTTTTTGGCCTCCCGGGTCGATCCGCCCTTCTCGGGGAAGAAGGACTCTGGGTCGGTCTGGGCGCACAACGCGCGCTCCTGCCAGCCGAGTTCCTCTTCGTCTTCCTCGATGCCCTCACCGATCAACAGCTCAAAGAGCTCGCTCATTCTGGCGCGCCTCCTCTGCCCCTCTTGGCGTCCCCGTGGTGTTGCCGTTGCCGGTGCGGCGGAACGACACGAGAGAAATTACAGTTGCGTCACTCTGGCCTAGTCAAGCCGAGCTCTGGTATTGGGCCAAGGATTCACTCCCCGGAACCAAGCCACTACGAATAGTGTACATATCCGGACAACCCGGACATCACGCCTGGTCCCTGACCAGCCCTCAGGCCGCACTGCCGCTCCCGACCGGGGCGGTCCGGGGCGATCTCAGGGCGTCCCTTCCCGGGGTTTTCCGCTTCGAAACCTTAATGGGCGCTTATCACCCCATCCGGTGGTTCAAGGCTGATGTGACCCGAATGTCCGTCAGTCCGCCTTGACACTGGAGGGTCGGTTGCGGTCTGCTTGCCCGCATGTCAGAGTTCCCGGCCCCCTTCGCCGACCGGCGCCGCCAGGCGCTCCTCGGCGCTGCCGCGAACTCCTCGTGTTGTTGCCGCTGTCTCCGCTGTATCTAGGCGCACGCGTCCCACCGCGCGCCGCCCCGGAACAGAGGCCGACCGCGCGACAGTCCCCCCTGAACGTCTCCGCGGCCCCGGCTGATCCCATTCCAGCCGACCCCGAGGACGTCATCGTGCGAATGCCCCGTCTCCGCAAGCGCAACCGCGATCGCAAGCACTTCCCCGCGCTCCCTTCCGCGCCCGCCCCGCTCCCCGCGCCCCGCTGGGCCGACGGCCTGAGCGACGTGTCCATCGCGGGCGACCCGATGGCCTTCCCGCACCTGGCCCGCACCGACCTGCCCGCGCACCCCACCACGGTCGGCGGCTACGCCCGGCTGGTCCGCGAGATCGCCGCCGACCGCGCCCGCTGGGAGCCGCTGGTCCGCTACGACGCGCTGACCCGCTGGTACGCCCGGCTGGAGACCGGCCCCGGCTACGAGGTCTGGCTGCTGAGCTGGCTGCCCGGCCAGTCCAGCGGCTTCCACGACCACGGCCGCTCCTCCGGCGTGATGACCGTCCTCGCGGGTGAGCTCACCGAGCGCTCGCTGACGGCGGACGGCGAGGGCTCGCGCCCGCTGGGCCCCGGCGGGCTGCGGGTGTTCTCCACGGGGCACCTGCACGAGATGGTCAACGCCTCGCTGGAGCCCGCGGTCTCCCTCCACCTCTACACGCCCGGCCTGGTCGAGATGAACCAGTACCCGACCACCGCCGCCGACCCGGCCGGCGCCCCCGCCGACCCGGCCGCCGCGAACCCGGGGCGTCACTGGGCGCACTGACGCGCTGGCAGGATGAAGCCATGCGAATCACTGCGTTGGCGGGCGGGATCGGCGGAGCCAGGTTCCTGCGCGGGCTGCGGGCGGCCCTCACCCCCGAGGACCGGATCACCGTGATCGGGAACACCGGGGACGACATCCACCTGTACGGCCTGAAGGTCTGCCCCGACCTGGACACCGTGATGTACACCCTCGGCGGCGGCATCCACGAGGAACAGGGCTGGGGCCGCACCGACGAGACCTGGTCGGTCAAGGAGGAGATGAAGGCGTACGGGGTCGGGCCCGAGTGGTTCGGGCTCGGCGACCGGGACTTCGCCACCCACATCGTCCGGACCCAGATGCTCGCCGCCGGGTACCCGCTGTCCGCGGTCACCGAGGCGCTGTGCGACCGCTGGCAGCCCGGCGTGCGACTGCTGCCGATGAGCGACGACCGGGTCGAGACCCACGTACGGATCACCGACGCGGACGGGCCGCGGGTGGTGCACTTCCAGGAGTACTGGGTGCGGCTGCACGCCGCCGTCGAGGCCGAGGCGATCGTCGCGGTCGGCGCCGAGAGCGCGAAGCCCGCGCCCGGCGTGCTGGAGGCGATCGCGGAGGCCGACCTCGTCCTGCTGCCGCCGTCCAACCCGGTGGTCTCGATCGGCACCATCCTCACCGTGCCCGGCATCCGGGAGGCGGTCGCCGCCGCGACCGCCCCCGTGGTCGGCCTCTCCCCCATCGTCGGCGGCGCCCCCGTGCGCGGCATGGCCGACAAGGTGCTGGCCGCCGTCGGCGTGGAGACCGGTGCGGCGGCCGTCGCCCGGCACTACGGCGCGCGCCGCGACGGCGGACTGCTGGACGGCTGGCTGGTCGACACCTCGGACGCCGCCGCGGTGGACGAGGTGGCCACCGCCGGGATCGCCTGCCGGGCCGTCCCGCTGCTGATGAGCTCCGTCGAGGCCACCGCCGAGATGGCGCGCGCCGCGCTGGCGCTGGCCGCGGAGGTCGCGAAGTGAGCGGGAGCGAGGGGCTGCACGTCCTGCCGGTGCGCGGGCTGCCGGAGATCGCGGCCGGCGACGACCTGGCCGAACTGATCGCCAAGGCGGGCGGGTTCGAGGACGGTGACGTCGTGGTGGTCACCTCCAAGGTGGTCTCCAAGGCCGAGGGGCGGCTGGTCCGCGCCGACGACCGGGAGGCCGCGATCGACGCCGAGACCGTCCGGGTGGTCGCCCGCCGCGGCCGCTCCCGGATCGTCGAGAACCGCAACGGCCTGGTGATGGCCGCGGCCGGCGTCGACGCGTCCAACACCCCGCCCGGCACGATCCTGCTGCTGCCGGTCGACCCCGACGCCTCCGCCCGGCTGCTGCGGGCCCGGCTCCAGGAGCTGACCGGGCGGCGGTTGGCCGTGCTGATCACCGACACCTTCGGCCGCCCCTGGCGCAGCGGGCTCACCGACGTCGCGATCGGCGCCGCCGGACTGCCCGTGCTGGAGGACCACCGCGGCCGGGTCGACAGCCACGGCAACGAACTGCGGCTCACCATCACCGCCACCGCCGACGAACTCGCCGCCGCCGCCGACCTGGTGAAGGGCAAGGCCACCGGCACCCCGGTGGCGGTCGTCCGCGGCCTGGCCGGGCTGGTCACCGAGGACGACGGGGAGGGCGCGCGCCGGCTGGTCCGCTCCGCCGGACAGGACATGTTCCGCCTTGGCACCTCCGAGGCCGTCCGCGAGGCGGTCACCCTGCGGCGCACGGTGCGCGCCTTCACCGACGAACCGGTCGACGGCGGCGCGGTGCGCCGGGCCGTCGCCGCCGCGGTCACCGCCCCCGCCCCGCACCACACCACCCCCTGGCGGTTCGTCCTGCTGGAGACGGCGGAAGCCAGGACCGGCCTGCTGGACGCGATGCTCGCCGCCTGGCAGCGGGACCTGCGGGAGCTCGATGGCTGGAGCGAGGAGCGCGTCGCCCGGCGCACCGCCCGGGGCGAAGTGCTGCGCGGCGCACCCTACTTGATCGTGCCCTGCCTGGTCATGGACGGCTCGCACGACTACCCCGACGAGCGGCGGGCCGCCGCCGAGCGGGAGATGTTCGTGGTCGCGATCGGCGCCGCCGTGCAGAACCTGCTGGTCACCCTGGCCGGCGAGGGGTACGGCTCGGCGTGGGTCTCCTCCACGATGTTCTGCCGCGAGACCGTCCGCGCGGCGCTGGACCTCCCGGCGGGGTGGGACCCGATGGGCGCCGTCGCGGTGGGGCGGGCGGCACAGGAGCCGCGGGAGCGTCAGGCCCGGGACGCGGACGCCTTCCTGACCGTGCGGTGAGAGGAGAGCACCGCCAGGGGCTCGGGGAACGGCGAGGCCCGGTCTGCTGCGGGTTCACTGCCGTGGCGCGCATCGGCTTCCGGTTCTGTTCACGGCACGCAGCAGCACGAACCTCCGACGGGCGCCGGCCGTCAGCAGCACGGACCCGCCGTTCCCCGGGCCCCTGATCTCTACCGTCCGCGGTGGTCGTTGGGGGTGAGGCGGGGCCCGTACTTCGGGGGGCGGGCTCCGGTGAGGGGGAGGATGCGGCAGAGGCGGTGGCGGTGGGGGCGGTAGGGCTCCAGGAGGGCGAGCATCTGGGCGTCGTCGCTGCGGGGGCGGCCGGCCAGGGCCCAGCCGACGGTGTTGGGGAGGTGGAAGTCCCCGACGGAGACCGCGTCGGCGTCGCCGTTGCTGCGCTGGAGGGTCTCGGCGGCCGTCCAGGGGCCGACGCCGGGGACGGCGGTGAGGCGGGCGAAGGCGTCCGCCGGGGGCATCGCGGCGGCCTGTTCGAGGCGGGCGGCGAGGCGGACCGCGCGCAGGACGGTGGCGGAGCGCTTGGGGTCGACGCCGGCCCGGTGCCAGGCCCAGCTGGGGACGAGGGTCCACTCCCGGGCGGAGGGGACGACCCGCATGCCGAGGTCGGCGGCCGGGCCGGGGGCCGGGGTGCCGTGGTCGCGGAGCAGGGTGCGCCAGGCGCGGTACGCCTCCATGGTGGTGACCTTCTGCTCCAGGACCGCCGCGACCAGGGACTCCATCACCAGGCCGGTGCGGGTCAACCGCAGCCCGGGGCAGGAGCGTTGGGCCTCGCGGAGCGGCCCGGGCGGCAGGGTGAGGCCGGCCGGGTCGTCGTGCGCGCCGAGCATCGCGGGGAGCTGTTCGAGCAGCCAGCCGCCGCCGGGGCCCCAGCCGGTGGCGTCGATCTCGTCGGCCCGCTGGACGATCCGCAGGGTGCCCGGCCCGTCGGGGGTGCGGGAGGCGCGCCAGACGGCGCCGTCGGGGGTGCGCCGGAAGGCCGGGTCGCCGGTGCCGCGCTGCAGCGGGAAGAGGGTACGGCCCAGGTCGAGCGGGTAGCCGGGCCGCCACTGCCGGGTCTGGGCGGGCATCGGTACGTCCTCGGGGTGCGGGTGCGGGCGCGGGGCCCCCGGGGTGCGGGCCGGGGCACCGGCGAGCGTAACGCGGGGTGGTGACACGACGCGGCGTTCCGACCGGCCGGGCACCCTCCCGTCCGGCGGGGGGCAGGACGTAGGCTGGACCGCACCATGACTGCGCCTTTCGCTGCCGACGCCCGTACCCCCGCCGAGCTGCTGCAGGCCTTCCTGCGCCCGGGGTCCGCTGCCGACCCGTCCCGCCCGTTGGTGACCTTCTACGACGACTCGACCGGGGAACGGGTGGAGCTGTCCGCGAAGACGTTCGACAACTGGGTGGCGAAGACGGCCAACCTGCTGCAGGACGAGTTGAACGCCTCGCCGGACGACCGGGCGGCGCTGCTGCTGCCGGCGCACTGGCAGAGCGCGGTGTGGCTGCTGGCCTGCTGGTCGGTGGGCGTGGTGGCGGTGCCGCAGGGCGAGCCGAAGGACACCGAGCTGGTGGTCTCCGGGCCGGACGGGCTGGCGGCCGCGCAGGAGTGCCCGGGCGAGCGGGTGGCGCTGGCGCTGCGCCCGCTGGGCGGGCGGTTCCCGCAGCGGCCGGACGGGTTCCTGGACTACGCGGCGGAGGTGCCCGGGCAGGGCGACCGGTTCGCCCCGTACTCGCCGGTGGACCCGCAGGCGGTGGCGCTGGAGACGGTGGTGGACGGGCTGCCGCTGAAGCTGACCGGCGAGCAGACGGTGGCGCTGGCCCGCGAGGGCGCGGCCCGGCTGGGCCTGGACGGCGACAGCCGCGTCCTGTCGACGCTCTCCTTCGACGACTGGGCGGGCCTGGAGGCGGGCCTGCTGGCGCCGCTGGCGGTCGGCGCCTCGGTCGTGCTGTGCCGGAACTCCGGGCAGTTGACGGAGGAGCAGTGGCAGAGCCGGATCGACTCCGAACGGGTGACTCTGCGCCTCGGCTGACGCTCCCGGCGCCCCGGGGCGGGTAGTCCTGGGGCGATGGCAGTGGAGTGCGGCGGCGCGCTCCGTCCGGCGGATCGGACCGGACGGGGCGCGCCGCAACCGTTTTCCGCCCTTTCGCCGGGTGACGGGTATCACATCGTGGACGGTTCGGGCGTCAGGCTCGTCTAGGGTGTCCGGGATGAACAGCGGACACCGGAACCGGGGCGACTCGGCGGACTCGATCCCTCCCGGCGTCGACCCCGCCGACCAGTGGGTGCTCGACCCGGCGACCGGCGAGTTCCGGCTCGACCTGGACGCGGGACGGCGGCCCTCCGACGCACGGCCCCGCGCCGCCTCGGCGCGCCCGCAGGCCGGCCGCCGGGCCGC
>NZ_JBSGET010000139.1:0-23574 GCF_053603035.1 Kitasatospora sp. NPDC004272
GGCGCGCACCACCACGGAGACCGCCGCGACCACCGCGCCGTCGCCGCCGCGGACCGGGGCCGCCACCGACAGCGCGTCCTCGGTGACCTGGCGGTCGCTGACCGCCAGCCCGGTGGTGCGCACCGCGGCCAGCAGCCGCCGCAGCCGCTCCGGGTCGGTCACCGTCCAGGGGGTGAAGGCGGCGAGGTCGGCCGCCAGGTACGCCTCCTGGAAGGCCGCCGGGGCGTGCGCGAGCAGGGCCAGGCCGACGCCGGTGGCGTGCAGCGGCCAGTGCGTGCCGGGCCGGATGTGCACGCCGACCGAGGAACGGCCGGCCAGGCGGTCCACGTAGACCGCGTCGCCGCCCTCCCGGACGGCCAGTTGCACGTTCTCGCGGGTCGCCTCGTACAGGTCCTCCAGGAACGGCAGGGCCGCCTCGCGCAGCACCGGCCCGCGCGGGGCGAGCGTGCCGAGCTCGAACAGGCGCAGGCCGACGTGGTAGACGCCGTCGGCGTCGCGCTCCAGCGCGCCCCAGGCGGTGAGTTCGGACAGCAGCCGGTGCGCGGTGGGCAGCGGGAGCCCGGCGCGGCGGCCGACCTCGGTGAGCGTCAGGGCGGGGGCCGCCCGGTCGAAGGCGGCCAGCACGGACAGCAGCCGTCCGGCGGCGTTGGTGGCCGGGGTCTGGAAGGTCATGGGCGCGACCGTAGGGCATCGAGCGGTGCACGAACAGGGGTGGTCGCGGTGGGCGCGACCAGTGCGGATGCGCTCCGCCGCCGGCCCGGCGGCGCCGCGGGGCGGCTCCCGCTTCCGGGCGGACGCCAACTCGCTCTGGTTTACCGCCTCTTGACGTGCCCGCTGCCCGGCTGGCTTCATTGGGGCGGATGGGAGCGCTCCCACCCCCATGGGAGCGCCCACCCCACGCATCCCCTCCCCCCACAGGAAGGCTCCCACCCGTGCCTCCGATCACCTCAGGCCGCGGGCTGCCCCGCCGCGCGGCCGCCGTGCTGACCGGTCTGACCCTGCTCGCGGGCGGCGTCACCGCCAGCGCGCTCGCCCCGGCCGGCGCCGCCACCGTCAGCGCGGCCGCCGTCGGCGCGCCCGCCGACTTCCCGGTCCGGGTCAACCAGCTCGGTTACCTGCCGGACGGCCCCAAGCGGGCCACCGTGGTCAGCTCGGCGACCGCCCCGCTCGCCTGGCAGCTGCGCGACTCCTCCGGCGCGCAGGTCGCGACCGGCAGCACCACCGTGCACGGCGCCGACCAGGCGTCCGGCCAGTCCACCCACCTGGTGGACTTCGGCGCGTACACCGGCACCGGCAGCGGCTTCACGCTGGTCGTCGGCAACCTGGCCAGCCACCCGTTCGACATCTCGGCCGCGCTGTACGACGGGCTGCGCGCCGACAGCCTGAACTTCTTCTACCAGCAGCGCAGCGGCATCGCGATCGACGCGAACCTGGCCGGCGGCAGCGCGTACGCCCGCCCCGCCGGACACCTGGGGGTGGCGCCGAACAAGGGCGACACCAGCGTGCCGTGCCAGGCCGGGGTGTGCGACTACCGGCAGGACGTGCGCGGCGGCTGGTACGACGCCGGCGACCAGGGCAAGTACGTGGTCAACGGCGGCATCGCGACCTGGGAGCTGGTCAACTCCTTCGAGCGGGCCCGCCGTTCGGGCGGGGACGCGGCCCTCGGCGACTCCACGCTGCGGGTGCCCGAGCGCGGCAACGGCGTGCCGGACGTGCTGGACGAGGCCCGCTGGGAGCTGGACTTCCTGCTGCGGATGCAGGTCCCGGACGGCAAGCCGATGGCCGGGATGGCCTTCCACAAGATCCACGACGCGCAGTGGACCGGCCTGCCGACCCGCCCCGACCTGGACGACCAGCAGCGCGAGCTGCACAAGCCGTCCACCGCCGCCACGCTCAACCTGGCCGCCACCGCCGCCCAGTGCGCCCGGGTCTACGCGCCGTACGACGCCGCGTTCGCCGCCCGCTGCCTGGACGCGGCCCGCCGCGCCTGGACGGCCGCCAAGGCCAACCCGAACGTGCTCGCCCCGGCCACCGACAGCACCGGCGGCGGCGCCTACGAGGACGCCGACGTCTCCGACGAGTTCTACTGGGCGGCGGCCGAACTCCTCGCCACCACCGGCGAGTCCCAGTACCGGGACGCGGTCACCTCCTCGCCGCTGCACACCAAGCCGGTGGACGCGTTCTGGTGGGGCGGCACCGCGACGCTCGGCCGGATCACCCTGGCCACCGTGCCCGGCGTCGCGCTGCCCGCCGACGACGTGACCCGGCTGCGCGGCCTGCTGACCACGGCCGCCGACGGCTACCTGTCCACCATGAACGGCCAGGGCTACGCGGTGCCGCTCGCCCCCGACGGCTACGTGTGGGGCTCCAACAGCTCGGTCGCCAACAACGCGATGGTGCTGGCCGTCGCCTACGAGCTGACCGGCACCGCCCGCTACCGCACCGGCGCGCTGGAGACGATGGACTACCTGCTGGGCCGCAACGCCCTGGACCGCTCCTACGTGAGCGGCTACGGCGAGCGCGCCTCGGAGAACGAGCACCACCGCTTCTGGGCGCACCAGAACGACGCCTCGCTCCCGCACCCGCCGGCCGGCTCCTTCGCGGGCGGCCCCAACTCCGGCCTGCAGGACCCGATCGCCGAGGCCCAGCTGGCGGGCTGCGCCCCGGCGGCCTGCTACGTGGACGACATCGGCTCGTACTCGACCAACGAGGTGGCGATCAACTGGAACGCCTCGCTGGCCTGGCTGGCCTCGTTCGCCGCCGAGCGGCGCGCGGCCCCGGTGACGCCCGCCGTCCAGGTGGCCCCGGCGGCGGTGACCGTCCCCGAGGGCGGCTCGGCGTCGGTCGCGGTCAAGCTCTCGGCCGCGCCCGCCCAGAACGTGACGGTGACGGTCACCCGCACCTCGGGGGACACCGACCTGTCGGCCGCCACCTCCTCGCTGGTCTTCACCCCGGCCAACTGGGCCACCGCGCAGCAGGTTTCGCTGACGGCGGCGCAGGACGCGGACGCGCTGGCGGGCAGCGCGGTCTTCACCGCGGCCGGCCCGGGCGTCCAGTCGGCGACCTTCACGGCGACCGAGGCGGACGACGACACCGCGCCGCCGGCGGCCTCCTGCGCGGTGGCGTACAAGGTGGACAGCTCCTGGAGCAACGGGTTCACCGCGACGGTGACGGTGAAGAACACCGGCGCCTCGACCGTCTCCGGCTGGACGCTCGGCTGGAGCTTCGGCGGTGACCAGCGGATCTCCAACGCCTGGAACGCGACGCTCTCCCAGAGCGGCAGCGCCGTGACCGCGCGGGACGCCGGCTGGAACGGCACCCTGGCGCCCGGCGCGAGCGCGAGCTTCGGCTTCCAGGCGACGTACTCCGGCTCCAACGCGACGCCGGCCCGGTTCACCGTGAACGGCGCCGACTGCGCCTGAGCACCGGCCCGGCCGCCCACCCTCGCGGGGTGGACGGCCGGGCCGTCAGGGCGTCAGGGCGTCAGCCCAGCTTCCACTGCTGGTTGCTGCCGCCGCTGCAGCTCCACAGCTGGACGGGCGTGCCGTCGGCGGTGCCCAGCCCGGCCACGTCCAGGCAGAGCCCCGACTGCACGCCGGTGACGGTGCCGTTGGCGTTGACCTGCCACTGCTGGTTGGGCTGGCCGTTGCAGGACCAGACGATCGCCCTGGTGCCGTTGGCGGTGCCCTTGGCCTCGGCGTCCAGGCACAGCGTGGCGCCGCCGACGGTCACGGTCAGCTGGTTCGACGCCGTGCGGGTCCAGGTCTGGTTCGCGGCGCCGTTGCAGGCGGCGATCTGCTGCTGGGTGCCGGCCGCGGTGCTCGGGTCGGTCAGGCACTTGCCCGCGCCGACCGCGCGCAGCGCGCCGGCGCCACCGCCGGAGGGGGCGGCGTCCAGGCCCATGAAGTGGATCGCGTTGGCGGCCATCCCGGCGCCCTGGACCGGCAGTTGGTGTCCGGCGCCGGAGATGCCGTACGCCTCGACCTGGGTGGTGCCGGAGCCGTTGTTGTAGCGGGTCCTGGTCCAGCCGGAGGCGGGGGTGTCGGTGGCCGAGGGCGTCTGGCTCACGCCGAGGACGTCGGTCCACTGCTTGATCTCTTCGCCGAGGTTGTTGTAGTTGAGGATGGTGTCGGCGGTGCCGTGCCACAGCTGCACCCGCGGGCGCGGGCCGCTGTAGCCGGGGTAGGCGCCCCGCGCCAGGTTGCCCCACTGCTGCGGGGTCATCGAGACCTGGCCCTGGGCGCAGGCCGAGTTCCAGCCGCGCACCGAGCCGGTGTAGAAGCAGTGCTGGGGCACGCCCATGAACGCCGCACCGGCCTTGAAGACGTCCGGGTAGTCGGCGAGCATCACGTTGGTCATCATGCCGCCGGAGGACTCGCCGGTGACGTACACGGCGTTGGCGTTGCCGCCGTAGTGCTGCTCGGTGTAGGTGATCATCGACATCAGTCCGACCGGGTCGCTGCCGCCGCCCCGGGTCAGCGCCTGGTCGGAGGAGACGTCCCAGCAGCTGCCGCTCGGGTTGGTCGACGGGTAGATGACCAGGAAGCCGTACTGGTCGGCGAGTTGGCCGAAGTCGGTGCTGGAGTACAGGTAGGGGCCGGTGCCCTGGCAGCCGTGCAGGGCGAGCAGGATCGGTGGATCGGGCTTGACCGAGGCCGGTACGTACAGGTGCATGAGCAGGCCGGTCGGGTTGGTGCCGAAGTTCGTGATCTGGGTCAGCGAGGCCGCGGCGGCGCGGGGCGCCGTCTGCAGGTTCAGGCCGAGGGCGAGGGCGAGCACGGCGAGGACGCCGACCAGCCTGGACGCGAACGAGTGGATTCGGGGCATGGTGCCTCTCCGTCGGGAGTGCCAACGGCGTGAAGAGGGTCCGGCGCCACCACGGATGAGCGACCGATGGTACCCGCCGCGCGCCACCGCTGTCGCCGACTGCCTTGTCGGCGGCAGGAGTTGACCGAGGCGCCGCGCCCTTTCCACCTGGGGTTCCCCTGGGCGGCGGCGCCCGCCGCCCGTCGTGAAAGTTGCAGGTCGTGAGGGACCGGGCCCACCGTGGGGGCCGGACCGTCGGCTCGGATCGGCCGCTGCGCGGAGTATTGACAACCCGGGGCGCCTGGTACACATTTCACCGGGGCAACCGTGGAGAAGCGCTCTTTCTCGCAACAGTGATTGTTAGCGCTAACAGCATGATCGAGGACCCGGCGCCCACCTCCCCCTCGATCGCTTCTCCCGCCCCGCGCGCCCTGCCGGTCAGGAACGACCCGGCGGGACACGCGCCCGCACGACCGTCGGCGCGAGGCACCAGGTCTCCCCGGCGCGCACTCTCCTCCCCCACCCAAGGAGAACGATCCGTCATGCCACGGCCCAACGGAAAGACCCGTCTCCGCACCTTCCTGACCCCGGCCGCCTGCACGGCGGTCGGCCTGGTGGCGGTCCTCACCGCCGGCCCCACCGCCCAGGCGGCCGGGGCGACCACGCTCGGCGCCGCGGCGGCCGGCAGCAACCGCTACTTCGGCACCGCGGTCGCCTCGGGCCGCCTCGGCGACTCGACGTACAGCACCATCCTCGACCGGGAATTCAACATGATCACCCCGGAGAACGAGATGAAGTGGGACACGGTCGAACCGTCCCGGGGCTCGTTCAACTTCGGCCCCGGCGACTCGATCGTCAACCACGCCAACGCGCACGGCCAGCGGATGCGCGGCCACACCCTGGTCTGGCACAACCAGCTGCCCGGCTGGGTCAGCTCGATCGGCGACGCCAACACGCTGCGCAGCGTGATGAACAACCACATCACCCAGGAGATGTCCCACTACAAGGGCAAGATCTACGCCTGGGACGTGGTCAACGAGGCCTTCGCCGACAACGGCACCGGCCAGCACCGCAGTTCGGTGTTCCAGAACGTGCTGGGCAACGGCTTCATCGAGGAGGCGTTCCGCACCGCGCGCGGCGTCGACCCCGCGGCCAAGCTCTGCTACAACGACTACAGCATCGAGGACTGGTCCTCCGCCAAGACGCAGGGCGTCTACAACATGGTGAAGGACTTCAAGGCCCGCGGCGTGCCGATCGACTGCGTCGGCTTCCAGAGCCACTTCGGCAGCGGCGGCGCGCCCGCGAGCTTCCGCACCACGCTGTCGAACTTCGCCGCGCTCGGCGTCGACGTCCAGCTCACCGAGCTCGACATCGCCCAGGCCTCCGCCGGCGCGTACGCCAACGCCGTCCAGGCCTGCCTCGACACCGCCCGCTGCACCGGCGTCACGGTCTGGGGCATCCGCGACAGCGACTCCTGGCGCACCGGAGAGAACGCGCTGCTGTTCGACAACAACGGCAACAAGAAGGCCGCCTACACCTCGGTGCTCAACGCCCTGAACGGCAGCAACGGCGGCGGTGGCACCCCGACCGGGGGCATCGTCTCCGGCAACGTGTACGCGCTCACCGACGTGGCGGCCGGGCGCGTCCTGGACGAGCCCTCCGGGCAGAACGGCAACGGCACCCAGCTCCAGGTCTGGGACGCCAACGGCACCGCCGCCAACCAGCACTGGCGGGCCACCCAGAACGGCGACGGCAGCTACACCCTGACCAACACCGCCAGCGGCCGGGTGCTGGACGAGCCCGGCAGCCAGACCGCCAACGGGACGCGGATGCAGGTCTGGGACGCCAACGGCGGCGCCAACCAGCACTGGCGGGCCACCCAGAACGGCGACGGCTCCTACACCCTGGTCAACGTCGCCAGCGGCAAGGCGCTGGAGATCCCCGGCGGCCAGACCGCCAACGGCGCGCCCGTCCAGATCTGGGACTCCAACGGCGGCGCCAACCAGCACTGGGCCTTCCAGTGAGCCCGGCCGCCCGGCCGAACCGCTGAACCGCTGAACCGCTGAACCGCACCACCGTGCCGGCCCGCTGAGCCGGCCCACCGAGCCGAGCCGCGCCCGCCTCCGGTCCCCGGACCGGGCGCGGCTCCTTCCGGCGGCCCGACCGCGAGTCCGAGCGCACAGGACTGTGAGCGCTCACATCCGGGCCGCGCCCCCACCCCTCCCCCACCCCGAGGAGATTTCCGTGCACAGCCGAAATCCGAGCCGCAGGCAGCTGTCCGTGCTGCTCACCGCGATGGTCGCGACCGTGGCGGCGCTGGCGGCGATGCTCGTCGCCGGCCCCGCCGCCCAGGCGGCCACCACCGGCGCCCTGAAGAGCACTTCCTCCGGCCGCTGCCTCGACGTGTCGGGCGGCACCCAGACCGACGGCACGCTGCTGCAGATCTACGACTGCTGGAACGGCACCAACCAGCAGTGGACGCTGACCTCCGCCAACGAGCTGACCGTCTACGGCAACAAGTGCCTGGACGTCCCCAACCACGCGACCGCCGCCGGCACCCGGGTGCAGATCTGGGCCTGCAGCGGCGGCGCGAACCAGCAGTGGCGGTTGAACGCCGACGGCACGGTCGTCGGCGTCGAGTCCGGCCTGTGCCTGGACGTCACCGGCGGCGCCACCGCCAACGGCACCGCCGTGGAGCTGTGGACCTGCAACGGCCGCAGCAACCAGCAGTGGACCGGCCTGGGCACCAGCAGCCCGACCACGCCCCCGTCCACCGGCGGCACCACCTGCCCGCTCCCGTCGACCTACCGGTGGAGCTCCACCGGCGTCCTGGCGCAGCCCGCCAACGGCTGGGCCGCGCTGAAGGACTTCACCGACGTCGTCTACAACGGCAAGCACCTGGTGTACGCCTCGAACGTGAACGGTTCCTCGTACGGCTCGATGGCGTTCGCGCCGTTCACCAACTGGTCCGACATGGCCTCGGCCGCCCAGACCGGGATGGGCCAGGCCGCGGTGGCGCCGACGCTGTTCTACTTCGCGCCGAAGAACGTCTGGATCCTCGCCTACCAGTGGGGCGCCTCGCCGTTCGTCTACCGCACCTCCAGCGACCCGACCAACCCCAACGGCTGGTCCGCGCCGCAGGCGCTGTTCACCGGCAGCATCCCGAACTCCGGTACCGGCCCGATCGACCAGACGCTGATCGCCGACGACCAGAACATGTACCTGTTCTTCGCCGGTGACAACGGCAGCATCTACCGGGCGAGCATGCCGATCGGCAACTTCCCGGGCAACTTCGGCTCCTCGTACACCACGGTGATGACCGACACCGCGAAGAACCTGTTCGAGGCCCCGCAGGTCTACAAGGTCAAGGGCCAGAACCAGTACCTGATGATCGTCGAGGCCCGGGGGGCCAGCGAGCAGCGCTACTTCCGCTCCTTCACCGCCACCAGCCTGAGCGGTTCCTGGACCCCGCAGGCCGCCACCGAGGCCAACCCGTTCGCGGGCAAGGCCAACAGCGGCGCCGGCTGGACCAACGACATCAGCCACGGTGACCTGGTCCGCAACAACCCCGACCAGACCATGACCATCGACCCCTGCAACCTGCAGCTGCTCTACCAGGGCAAGTCGCCCACCGCGTCCGGCAGCTACGACCAGCTCCCCTGGCGCCCGGGCGTGCTGACGCTCCAGCACTGACCCGGCCCGAGCCGCGGTGGGCGCCTCCTGACGGGCGCCCACCGCACGCGAAGGGGGCCCCGGCCGTCCAACGGCCGGGGCCCTTCGCGTGCGGTGGCGGGATCAGTCGCGCGGGCTGAGGTGCAGGATGATGTACTCGTACGCCTGGGAGTTCGGCGACGGGTTGATGTAGGGGTCGTTCTCGTTCGGCCAGCCGGTGAAGTCGGTGTCGTTGTACTCGTACCAGGCCGCGCCGTAGAACACCGGGACGGCGGGGACGTCGTCCGACATGATCTGCTGGAGGGTGTTCAGCGCCGTCTTCTCGGCGTCGGCGTCGCCCGCGTTCTGGAACGCCTTGACGGCGTCGCGGACCTTCGGGGAGTCGTACTTGCTGAAGTCGCCCGCCGCGACCTGGCCGGCCTCGGCGCCCATGCCCGGGTCGAGGACGTACTGCAGGCGCTGGAACGGGGTGCCGCCCTGGCCCCAGTGGACGGCCGCCTCGTAGTTGCCGGTGGTGATCGCGGTGTTCCAGCTGTTGAAGTCGAAGGCGCCGTTGGTGCTGACGTCGAAGCCGAGCGCGTTCAGGTCCTTGGCCATCGCCTGCGCGGTGCACCAGTAGTCGGAGAACGAGTTGGGGTCGATGATGGTGAACTTGATGGTCTTGCCGTCGCGGGTCCACTTGCCGCCGCCGTCCTTGGTCCAGCCCGCCGCGCCGAGCAGCGCGTCGACCCGGCCCGCGTCGGCGTCCGGCTTGAGGTCGTTCGCCAGCGCCGGGGCGACCATCGCCTGGTCGGCCGGCAGCAGCAGGCCGCCGGAGGAGGTGGCGGGACGGGCGTAGTCGGTCTCGCACTGGCCCGCGTAGGCGCCGCGGTTGAGGCCAGCGCTGATCGCCTTGCGGACGGCGGGGTCGGCGAGCGCGGGGGAGGTGGTGCTCTTGTTGTTGAGCATCAGGGAGACCGTGTTGGACGCCGGGAAGTACGGCGCCGTGGCCTGGAACAGGTGGTGGTGCTCGGGGTCCTTGCCGACGAAGGTGTTCTGGACGTTGGTGATGTTGTTGCCGGTGAGGTCGATCTCGCCGTTGTTGAGCGCCAGGGTGGCGGCGTCGTTGGTCGCGTAGGCGGGGAAGGAGACGTGCTGCACCTTCGGCTTCTCCCGGAAGGCCGGGTTGACCTTGAAGGTGACGTTCTGCGCGGTGAACTTGTCCACCAGGTACGGGCCGGTGCCGATCGCCTGGTCGGCCTTGATGACCGCGTTGCCCGGGCTGCTGATCGTGGACCAGATGTGCTTGGGCACGATCAGCTGGTTGCCGATGCCGATGAAGTTGGCCTTCTGCGGGCTGTCGAAGGTCAGCACCACGGTGGTCGCGTCCGGGGTGGCGATGCTGCTGGGCAGCGGCGCGCCGCCGGTGTTGGTGGCCGGGTCGGCCTTCAGCATCTCGAAGGTGAACTTGACGTCCTCGGAGGTGAAGGGCTTGCCGTCGCTGAAGTTGATGCCGGACTGGAGCGCCAGGGTGAGCGTCCGGTTGCCGTCCGACCACGCGAAGGACTTGGCGAGCCACGGGATCGGCGGCTGGTCGGCCTTGAGGGTGTTGAACTGGAAGAGCGGCTCGAAGACCAGCGAGCGGGCGTTCTGGGCCGAGATGAAGGAGTTGCCGTCGAAGGGGTTGTAGTTCTCGGTGAACGACGGCATCGGGGTCGACTCGACCACCAGGGTCCGGTCGGCGCCGGCGTCGGTGGACTTCGAACCGCCGGCGTCGGTGCAGGCGGTGGCGCCGAGGCCGACGGCGGCGACCAGGGCGAGGGCTCTGAGCAGGGTGGAACGGCGCATGGCGGGGTGCTCCTGGGGTGGGGGTGTCGGGGTGGGTCCCGGATGGGTTCCGGATGGGTTCCGGATGGGGGGTGACGGTCGTTCAGGCGGGCGCGGTGCCCGGTGCCCGCTCGGGGTCGAGCAGCCAGCAGGCGGCGACCTGGTCGCCCGCGGCGGGCCGCACCGGCGGCGCGCTCTCGGCGCACACCGGCATCGCGAGCGGGCAGCGCGGGTGGAAGCGGCAGCCGCTCGGCGGGTCGATCAGGCTGGGCGGTGCGCCGCGCCCGCGCAGCACCACCGGTTCGCGGCGGTGCGGGTCGGGGGCGGCGCTCAGCAGCAGCCGGGTGTAGGGGTGCGCGGGGGCGTCGGTGACCTGGACGGCCGGGCCGGACTCGACGACCTGCCCGGCGTACATCACCACGACGGTGTCGGCGAGGTAGCGGGCCGAGGCGATGTCGTGGGTGACGTACAGGATGGCGAGCCGTTCGCGTTCGCGCAGTTCGTCGAGCAGGTTGAGCACGCCGAGGCGGATCGAGACGTCGAGCATGGAGACCGGCTCGTCGGCGAGCAGCACCCGGGGCCGCACGGCGAGGCCGCGGGCGATGGCGACCCGCTGGCGCTGGCCGCCGGACAGCTCGTGCGGGAACTTGTCGAGGTAGCGTTCGGCCGGGGTGAGGCTGACGCGTTCGAGCAGTTCCGCGGCGCGGGCGTCGAGTTCGCTCCCGCGCAGGCCGTGGTGCAGCTTGAGCGGGCGGCGCAGGTGGTAGCGGATGCTGTGCACGGCGTTCAGTGAGGAGAACGGGTCCTGGAGCACCAGGTGCACCTGGCCGGCGTAGGCGCGCCGGGCCCGCGCGGAGCCGCCGACCGGTTCGCCGTCCAGCAGCAGTTCGCCGGCGGTCGGGGCGGTCAGCCGGGTCAGCAGCCGCGACAGGGTGGACTTGCCGGAGCCGGACTCGCCGACCACGGCGGTGACGGTGCCCTCCGGCAGGGCCAGCGAGACGTCCTCGACGGCGCGCACGACCCGGCCGCGCCGGACTCCCCCGTGGACCGGGAAGTGCTTGGTGAGGCCGCGGGCCTCCAGTGCGGGGGTGCCCGGGCGCTTCGGGCCGTGCACCACCCGGGCGGTGTCGGTGCTGGTCACAGGGTGCTCCCAAGGACTCGGGCGAGCGGCGCCGGGACGTGCTCGCCGCCGGTGTGCAGCCAGCAGGCGGCCGCGCGGTCGGCGGGGGCGCCGTCGGGTGCGGGGGCGCCGTCGGGTGCGGCGGGTTCGGTGAGCCGGGGGGTCTCGTGCGCGCAGCGCTCCAGCGCGAACGGGCAGCGCGGGTGGAAGGCGCAGCCGGCGGGCAGCGCGGTGAGCGCGGGCGGGGCCCCGGGGATGCCCTCCATCCGCACCCGTTCGCCGTGCAGCGCCGGGAAGGAGTTCAGCAGCCCCAGCGTGTACGGGTGCCGCGGGCTGTGGAACAGCCGCTGGGCGTCGGCGAGTTCGACGATCCGCCCGGCGTACATGATGGCGATGGTGTCGGCGAGTTCGATCAGCAGCGACAGGTCGTGGGTGATGAACACGATCGCGAAGCCGAGGCGGTCCTTGAGCTGCATCAGCTCGTCCAGGATCTCCCGCTGGGTCACCACGTCCAGTGCGGTGGTCGGTTCGTCCATGATGACGACCCGGGGCTCCAGGGCCAGCGCCATCGCGATCATCACGCGCTGGCGCATGCCGCCGGACAGTTCGTGCGGGTAGCTGCGCAGCCGCTCCTCGCCGATGCCGACCAGGCGCAGCAGTTCGACGGCCCGCTCCCGCCGTTCGGCGGCGCCCAGTTGGGAGCGGTGGGCGCGGAGCGCGTCGGTGAGCTGGGCGTCGATCCGGGCGACCGGGTTCAGCGCGTGCATCGCGCTCTGGAAGACCACCGAGATCTGGTCCCAGCGGATCCGGCGCAGCGTGGCGGCGTCCGCCTCCAGCAGGTCGAGGACGCCGTCGGGGCCGTGGAAGCGCACCTCGCCGCCGGTGATCACGCCGGGGGCGCGCAGCAGTCTGGTGACGGCGTACGCCAGGGTGGACTTTCCGGAGCCGGACTCGCCGGCCAGGCCGAGGACCTCGCCGCGGCGCAGGGTCAGGGTGGCGTCGGTGACGGCGCGCACGCCGCCCTTGCCGACGCCGTAGTCGACGCACAGGTCGCGGACTTCGAGGACGGGTTCGCCGGTCACGGCTGCGCCTCCTTCAGCGGGACGGGGGTCGGCGAAGCGGCCTGCGGTGCGGCGGACTTCAGCACGGGGGTGAGGCCGAGGCGGAAGACCACCCCGCGGGCCCGGCCGGTGCGGGCCGAGGTGAGCCGGGGGTTGATCACCTCGTCGATGCCGAAGTTGACCAGGGCGAGGGCGATGCCGACCAGTGCGACGGCCAGCGCCGGCGGCAGGTACCACCACCAGTAGCCGTTGACGGCGGCGCCCGAGGACTGGGCCTCGTTGAGCACGGTGCCCCAGGTCACCGAGGCGGGGCTGATCACGCCCAGCCAGGCCAGTGCGGTGTAGGTGCCGATGCCGTAGATGACGGTGAAGATGAACGCCGACGCCAGGATCGGCAGCAGGTTCGGCACCACTTCGAACAGGATGATCCGCCAGGTGCGTTCGCCGATCACCCGGGCCGCCTCGACGTAGTCGGCGGCGCGCAGCGCCAGGGTCTGCGCCCGCAGCACGCGGGCGCCCCAGGCCCAGGCGGTGAGGGCGATCACCGAGCCGATCAGCAGCGGATTGCTGGTCTCCGCGGGCGGCAGCGGCTTCATGATCACCATCAGGATCAGCAGGCCGGGCAGCGCCAGGAAGATGTTGGCCAGGGCGGAGAGCAGGTCGTCCACCAGGCCGCCGACGAAGCCGGCGGTGACGCCGACCGCGACGGACAGCAGGCAGGCGAACAGCCCGGCGAGGAAGGAGATCAGCAGGGTGTCCCGGCCGCCGGTCAGCAGCCGCGAGAACAGGTCGTGCTGCTGCTGGTCGGTGCCGAGCCAGAACCGGCCCGAGGGGGCGAGCGGCAGACCGCTGGTGCGGTCGGCCTGCCAGTCGGCGGAGTGCGGCGCGATCATCGGTCCGACCACGGCCAGCAGCAGGAGCAGCAGCAGCAGGACCGAGCCGGCGAGCACTTTCGGGGAGCGGAGCACGCGCATCGCTCAGGCCTCCTTGCGGGCACGGGGGTCGAGGGCGACGTAGGCGAGGTCCGCGACCAGGTTCACGGCCAGCACGGTGAGGACGACGACCAGCAGGATCCCCTGGAGCAGCGGGTAGTCGCCGGCGAGGATGGCCTGGTAGATCTGCCAGCCGACGCCGGGGTAGGTGAAGACGATCTCGGTGACCAGTGAGCCGGTCACCACCAGGCTGATCGACAGGGCGAAGTTGGAGATGGTCGGCAGGATCGCGTTGCGCGCCGCCACCGCGGCCACCCGCCACTGCGGGAGCCCCTTCGCGGCGGCGACCAGGACGTAGTCCTCGTCCATCGTGGTGATCATCATGTTGCGCATGCCGATCACCCAGCCGGCCAGCGAGGCCAGCACCACGGTCAGCGCGGGCAGCGTGCCGTGCTCGATCACGCTGGTGACGAACGGTCCGTTCCAGCCCGGGGTCAGGTGGGCGTGCCGGCCGGTGTCGTAGCCGTTCTGGTAGGGGAAGAAGCCGCCGAAGTAGCCGAGCGTCATCATCACCAGGAAGGCCAGGATGAAGTACGGCACGGACTGGAAGAAGGTCACGGCGGGCAGCAGGCCGTCCAGCAGCCCGTTGCGCTTCCAGCCGACGACGATCCCGGCCAGCGTGCCGACCACGAAGGCCAGCGCGGTCGCCGTGCCGACCAGGCCCAGCGTCCACGGCAGGGTGTCGCCCAGGATCGAGGAGACCGGCGCGGACTGCGAGGTGGACAGGCCCAGGTCTCCGTGGAGCAGGCCGGACAGGTAGGTCAGGTACTGGCTCAGCACGCTGTGGTCGGCGCCGGTGCCGTACTGCGCCTCCAGGGCCCGGATCGCCGCCGGGTCGAGGTTGGCGCCGCGCAGCTTGGCCAGCGCGTTCTGCAGGGCGCTGCCGGGCAGCAGCCGGGCCAGGAAGAAGTTCAGGGTCACCGCGGCGAAGCCGGCCAGCAGGTAGAAGCCGAGGCGGCGCAGTAGCGTCCGCATGCCGATGCTCCCTTCGGGGTCCTCGGGCGCCACTGGCGCGTGGGTGGTCGGTGCGGCCGGGCGGCCGCGGGACGGAGGGGGCGGGGCACGGTCAGGACAGCGAGCGCGGGACGGCGCCGGTGCGGCACGCCCGGCCGTACCAGTGCGCGCTGGCCTTCGGGGTGCGCCGCTGGGTGGGGAAGTCGACGTGCACCATGCCGAAGCGCTTCGCGTAGCCGTACGCCCACTCGAAGTTGTCCAGCAGCGACCACAGGAAGTAGCCCGCCACCGGTACGCCCGCCTCGATCGCCCGGTGCACCGCGGTCAGGTGCTGGTGGACGAAGGCGATCCGCTCCCGGTCGTTCACCACGCCCTCGGGGGTGACGTAGTCCTCGCAGGCCATCCCGTTCTCGGTGATGACCACGGGCAGGCCGGGGCGCTCCAGGTGGATCCGGTCCAGCAGGTCGCGCAGGCCGGTCGGGTCGATGCTCCAGTTCATCGCGGTCAGCTCGCCGGGCGGCTGGTGGAAGGCGACGTGCTCCGCGCCGGGCCACGGCGAGTGGTCGCTGCGGCCGTGGCAGTCGTCGCGGGAGGCGCCGCTGCCGGAGACCACCGCCGGGGAGTAGTAGTTCAGGCCGAGCTGGTCGATCGGCGCGCCGATCGCCGCCAGGTCGCCGGGGCGCACCAGCTGCTCCCAGTCGACCAGGTGCGCGGTGTCCTGGAGCAGGTCCGCGTCGTAGCGGCCGCGCAGCACCGGGCTCAGGAAGATCCGGTTGCCGACGGCGTCGATCCGGCGCACGGCCTCCTGGTCCTCCGGGCTGTCGGTGAGCGGCCGCACCTGGTGCAGGTTGAGCGAGACCGACAGCTGGGCGGTGCCCGGGAGGGCGGCGCGCAGCGCGGCGACGCCCCGGCCGTGCGCCAGGTTGAGGTGGTGGGCGGCCTTGAGCGCCTCGCCGGGGTCGGTGCGGCCCGGGGCGTGCACGCCGGAGCCGTAGCCGAGGAAGGCCGAGCACCAGGGCTCGTTCAGCGTGGTCCAGTGCCGCACCCGGTCGCCGAGGGCCCCGGCCACCAGGGACGCGTACTCGCCGAAGCGCTCCGCGGTCTCCCGGACCGTCCAGCCGCCTGCGTCCTGCAGGTGCTGCGGCAGGTCCCAGTGGTACAGGGTGGCCAGCGGGGTGA
Source organism: Kitasatospora sp. NPDC004272 (assembly GCF_053603035.1). NCBI lineage: Bacteria > Bacillati > Actinomycetota > Actinomycetes > Kitasatosporales > Streptomycetaceae > Kitasatospora > Kitasatospora sp. NPDC004272. Next base: position 15,591 of record NZ_JBSGET010000139.1, read on the forward strand.
TGCCGGCCGCCAGCAGTTCGTCCACCAGGGCGCGGTAGAAGTCGAGCCCGCGCTCGACGGCCGGGCCGCGGCCGGTCGGCTGCACCCGGGGCCAGGCCACCGAGAAGCGGTACGCGCTCAGCCCGAGGTCCTTCATCAGCGCGACGTCCTCGCGCCAGCGGTGGTAGTGGTCGACCGCCAGGTCGCCGGTGTCGCCGCGGTTGACCTTGCCCGGCGTGTGGCTGAAGGTGTCCCAGATGGACGGGGTCCGGCCGTCCTCGGCCACCGCGCCCTCGATCTGGTAGGCGGAGGTGGCGGTGCCCCAGAGGAACTCCGGCGGGAAGCGGAGGAAGTCGTCGGCGGGGGCCTCGGCGGCCTTGCGGTCCTGGACCTCGGTCATTGTGGGAGCGCTCCCATGCATTCGAAACGGCTGCCGCCACGGCGTCTGAACGATGCGCCGGGTGGGCAGGAAAGAGGCGAGAGGCTCACCGGAAGCCGGAAGCGCTTCCAGTGGCAGTGCCGGAAGTTTCTGGCTTGTCAGGTGGAGGTGTCAAGAGTTTGAACGGCCGATACCGGAATGAAACTGGAAGCGCTTCCAGTCCGTGACCGGAGCCGCCCGGCGGATGGCGGGCAGGCGGGGCGGGCGGGCGGCGCCAGCGGGCGGGCACCAGGCGCCAGGCGGGGCGGGCAAGCGAGCGGGCAAGCGAGCGGGCGGGCGGTGCGGCGGCAACGCGACCGGCCCGGCCCCCGCCGTGCGTACGGGCGGGGGCCGGGCTGGACCGCGGGGCGGGTCAGTCCTCCGTCGGCAGGTCCGGGGCGGACTCGCGCACGGTCAGGCGGGTCGGCAGGATCAGCGGGCCGGGGTCGTTCCCCTCGATGGCGCCCACCAGCATCCGGGCCATCTCGCGCCCCAGCGACCGCACCGGCTGGTGCACGGTGGTGAGCGGCGGGGCGGTGTGCCGGGCACTGGCCAGGTCGTTGAAGCCGATCACCGCGACGTCCTCGGGCACCCGCAGCCCGTGCGTGCGCAGCGTGCGCAGCGCGCCGATGGCCATCGCGTCGGAGGCGGTGAACAGCGCGTCCGGCGCGGGGTGGGCCGCGAGCAGCCGCTCCATGGCGGCGGCTCCGCCGTCCTCGGTGAAGTCGCCGGCCTCGACGCCGAGCAGCGGCACCCCGGCCAGGGCCAGGCCCTCGGTGAAGCCCCGCTCGCGGGCGGCGGAGACCTGGGTGTCCAGCTGGCCGGTGATCATGACGGGCCGTCGGCGCCCGGTCCGGACGAAGTGCTCGGCCGCCAGCCGGGCGCCGCCCCGGTTGTCGGCGTCCACGTACCAGCGCGGCTCGCCGGTGAGCGGCAGGCCGCCGAACACCACCGGGAGGTCGGTCTGTTCGGCGAGCCGGCCGAGCGGGTCGTCGCCGCGCAGCGCCATCAGCATCACGCCGTCGGCGCGGCGCGAGCGCAGCAGCCGTTCCAGCCGGTCGCGCCCGCGCGGGGTGTTCGCCAGCAGCAGCACCAGCTCCAGGTCGGTCGGCTCCAGCGCGGCGCTCACGCCGACGATCACCTCGGCGAAGAAGGGATCGGCGAACAGCCCCGGCTCGTCGCTGGAGACCGCCAGCACCACCGCGCCGACCCGCCGGGTGGCCAGGGCCTGCGCGGTCGGGTTGGGGACGAAACCGAGTTCGCGCACCGCGCGTTCGACCGCCTCCCGCTTGGCCCGGCTGACGTGCGGGGCGTTGTTGATCACCCGGGAAGCCGCCGTGCGCGAGACGCCGGCGCGCTGGGCCACCTCGTCGAGCGTGGGCATGCGCTTGGGTGACGACTCCATGGAAACGGCTGCTCCTCGGGCTGCGGGGCGTCGGACAGGGGTCATGATTCCACGGCATCCGGTGGCCACGAAGTCCGCGGAAAGCGGCACCCGCCCCGACCTGGCCATGGAAAGTGGTAGCGCTTCCAGCGTACCCCGACCATCGAAGGGCGACAGTGGCCGAATCGCGCGGGGCCGGATGCCCCTGGTGCAGGAAGTATTGACACGGCTCCCCTCTGGGCCCAATCATCCCCATCACGCGATTCGATTCGCACCAAACTGGAAGCGCTTCCACTTCTCCGCCCCCACCCACGGAGGAAGAACCGTGCGCAAGCCCACCCGAGCGGCAGCCTCGCTGCTGGCCGGCCTGCTCGCCGCCGGCCTCGCCCTGACCGATGCCGGTCCGGCGTACGCGGCCGACCCCACCACCATGACCAGCGGTTTCTACGTGGACCCGGACAACTCCGCGCTGCGCTGGGCCAACGCCAACCCCGGCGACGGCCGCGCCGCGGCGATCCGCGCCAACATCGCCAACACCCCAGCGGCCCGCTGGTTCGGCAACTGGAGCGGCGACATCGGGGCGGCCACCGGCGCCTACGTCGGCCGTGCCGACGCCTACGACAAGCTGCCCGTCCTGGTCGCCTACAACATCCCCAACCGGGACGTCTGCGGCGGCCAGTCCGGCGGCGGCGCGGGCAGCCGGGCCGCGTACGACACCTGGATCGCCGCCTTCGCCAGCGGCATCGGCAACCGCCCGGCGGTGGTCATCCTCGAACCCGACGCGCTCGGTGACCAGAGCTGCCTGACGTCCGCCCAGGTCTCCGACCGCAACGCCATGCTGAAGAACGCCATCGCGCAGTTCAACGCCAAGGCCCCCAACACCTGGGTCTACCTCGACGCCGGCAACCCCGGCTGGATCAGCGCCCCCACCATGGCGCAGCACCTCGCCGCCGCCGGGGTCAGCGGGGCGCACGGCTTCTCGCTGAACGTCTCCAACTACTTCACCACCGGCGAGAACACCGCCTACGGCAACGCCGTCAACGGCGCGCTCGGCGCGTACGGCTACACCAAGCCGTTCGTGGTCGACACCAGCCGCAACGGCAACGGCTCCAACGGCCAGTGGTGCAACCCGGCCGGGCGCCGGACCGGCACGCCCACCCGGACCGGCGGCGGCGCCGAGATGCTGCTGTGGATCAAGGAGCCGGGCGAGTCCGACGGCAACTGCGGCGTCGGGGCGGGCTCTTCGGCGGGGCAGTTCCTGCCGGAGGTCGCCTACAAGATGATCTACGGCTACTGACCGCCGGGTCCTGCCACCGCGCCGGACGCCCACCGCCCCACCGGGCGGGCCCGGGGGAGCCGCTCCCCCGGGCCCGCCACCACCGACACCCACCCACTGAAGGAACACCGTGCGCATTCCCCTGCACCGCGCCGCCCTCCCGGCGAGCGCGCTGGCGCTGCTGATCGGCGGTGCCGTCCCGGCCGCCGCCGCGCCCCGCCCCGCCCCGGCCTCCCACGCGCTCGCCCCGGACACCGTGTTCTACGTCGACCCCGACAGCGACGCGACCCGGCAGGCGCTCACCGACCTGAAGCACCACGACCTCGCCGGCGCCAGGAACATGGCGAAGCTGGCCAGTTGGCCCGAGGCCGCGTGGTTCACCGGCGGCACCCCGGCCGAGGTCGAGTCCCAGGTCCGGGACCTGGTGCGCCGCGCCGGGCGTGCCAAGGCGGTGCCCGTGCTGGTGGCGTACGACATCCCGCTGCGGGACTGCTCCCAGTACTCCGCCGGCGGCGCGCAGTCGGACGCCGAGTACCGGGCCTGGATCGACGCCTTCGCCCGGGGCCTGGGCGACAGCAAGGCCGTGGTGGTGCTGGAGCCCGACGGGCTGGCCAACCTCCCGGCCGACTGCGCGCCGGGCGCGGACCCGACCGGCGAGCAGACCGCGGGCCGGCTCGCCGACCTCAACCACGCGGTCGACGCGCTGGAGCGGCAGCCGAACAGCGTGGTCTACCTGGACGCGGGCAACAGCCACTGGCAGAGCGTCGGCAACGCGGCGCAGCGCCTGATCGACGCGGGCGTCGGGCGCGCCCAGGGCTTCTCGCTGAACGTCTCCAACTACTTCGCCACCGACCGGGCCACCCGCTACGGCACCTGGGTCTCGCAGTGCGTGTGGTTCGCCACCGCGGGCCCGGAGTGGGCCAGGGGCCACGCCGACTGGTGCGCGAGCCAGTACTACTCCCCCGCGGCGCCGAACGACGGGCAGCCGGGCAACGCGGTCGACGTGGAGGACCCGTCCACCTGGCACTGGACCGACCAGTGGTTCCAGCAGAACGTCGGCAGCCCGTCCGCCGGCGAGCTCGCCCACTTCGTGGTCGACACCAGCCGCAACGGCCGCGGCGACTGGAAGCCCCCGGTCGGCAAGTACAGCGGCGACCCGCAGACCTGGTGCAACGCGCCCGGCAGCGGGATCGGCGACCGTCCGACCGCGAACACCGGCGTGCCGCTCGCCGACGCCTTCCTGTGGATCAAGACCGTGGGCCAGTCCGACGGCCAGTGCAACCGCAGCGTCCCCGGCGGCACCGTCGACCCCGAGTACGGCGTCGTCGACCCGGCCGCCGGTGCCTGGTGGCCCGAGCAGGCCGCGTCCCTGGTGGCGAACGCCGCTCCGGCGCTGACCTTCAACCCCGCCCGGCACTGACCGTCCCCGTCGCACGGCCGGCCGCCGTCCCCTCCCGCCCGGGGGGACGGCGGCCGGTCGTGCCCTTTCCCGGGCCGGGCTAGTGCCGCGTCAGGCGACCTTTGCCTGACGCGGCACTAGCGTCCGAACGGCCGGGCGAGCCGGGCGAGCGTCTCCAGCGGTCGGGCGAGCACCTCGGAGAAGGCCAGTTCGGCGGCGCCGATCAGCACGGTGTCGTCGCCGAGTTCGCTGACCCGCAGGCGCAGTCGTTCCCGGACGGCGGCCAGCGCGTTGGTGTTGATCCGGCTGCGCACCTGGGCGGCGGAGCCGAGGAAGACGTCCCGGAGGGTGCCGCCGAGGACGACCAGTTCCGGGTCGAGGAGGTTGGCCAGGTTGGCGATGCCGATGCCGAGCCAGTCGCCGACCCGGTGCAGGGCGGCGCGCGCGGTGACGTCCCCGAGGTCGGCGGCGGCGACGACGGACCGGACGGCCTCGGTGCCGGTGGTGCGGCCGTCCCGTCCGGCGGCCTCCAGCAGGGCCCGTTCGCCGGCCTCGGCCTCCAGGCAGCCGCGGGCCCCGCAGCCGCAGGGCCGCCCCTGGTGCGGGTTGACGGTCATGTGGCCGATCTCGCCGGCGTACCCGCGTTCTCCGCGCAGCAGTTCGCCGGCGGTGATCACGCCGGCGCCGATGCCGATCTCGCCGTGCAGGTAGACCAGGTTGCGGCTGCCGCGGCCGCTGCCGCGGCGGTGCTCGGCGAGCGCGCCGAGGTTGGCCTCGTTGGCGACCTGGACGGGCACGTCGGGGCGGAGCCGGGCGGTGAGCGCGCCGGCGAGGTCGACGCCCTTCCAGCCCATGTTGGGGGTGAGGCTGACCAGGCCGTCGGGGTGGCGGACGATGCCGCGGACCGCCGCGGCCACGCCGACGCAGGTGCTGCCCTCGGGGGTGCGGGCCAGCATCTCGCGGGCGGAGTCGGCGAGCAGGTCGGCCACCCGTTCCGGGTCCTGCGGCCGACCGTCGGACCACGGGTGCTCGCGGCGGTCCAGGAAGGCGCCGCCGAGTCCGACCAGGGCGGCGGACAGCCGTTCGACGCCGACGTCCAGCGCGAGGACGTGCGCGCGGGCGGGCTCCGGGCTGACGACCAGTGAGGGCCGGCCGGCCCGGCCGGTCTCCTGCGGGAGTTCCTCGCGGACCAGGCCCGCGGCCGCCAGGTCGCCGACCAGGCCCAGGATGGTGCTGCGGTTGAGGCCGAGCCCGGCCGCCAGGACGGCCCGCGAGGTCGGCCCCTCGTAGTGGACGTGGCGCAGCAGGGCGCCCAGGTTGTGCTGGCGGACCTCTTCCTGGGAAGGACCGGCTCTCATCGCGGGTGACCCTCATCGTCGGGCGGTGCGGCGGCGGGACATGGCGTCCACGCCGGCGGCCACCAGCAGTACCGATCCCGTGACAGCGTACTTGACGCCCGAGCTGTACCCCATCAGTCCCATGCCGTTCTGGATCACCGCGACGACCAGGCCGCCGAGCACCGCGTCGACCACCCGGCCGCGGCCGCCGAACAGGCTGGTGCCGCCGATCACGGCGCTGCCGACGGCGAGCAGCAGGACGTTGCTGCCACCGGTGTTGGGGTCCACGGAGTTGCCCCGGGAGGCGGCGATGACGCCGCCGACGGCGGCCAGGCAGGAGCAGATGACGAAGGCGGCGATCCGGATGAAGGCGACGTTGATCCCGGCCCGGCGGGCGGCCTCGGGGCTGCCGCCGACGGCGTAGACGTGCAGGCCGAAGTTGGTGCGCTGCAGGGTGAAGGTGCCCAGCAGCAGGAGCGCGCCGATCACCGGCACCACGAGCGGGACGCCCTTGAGCGAGTTGACCAGGACGTTGCGGCTGCGTTCCTGGTTGAGCAGGGCCACGGCGGTGGCGCCGAGCACGACGACGGCGCCGATCCGGACGGCGAGCAGGGCCGTCGGGGTGCCGGTGAGGCCGCGGCCGCGCCGGTCGCGGCTGCGGCGCACCTGGAGGACGGCGTAGCCGGCGGCGCAGGCGGCCAGCAGCAGCCAGCCGAGCAGGGGGCTGAGGTTGTCGTTGGCGATCGCCAGGACGGTCGGGTCCTTGATCGAGACGTTGGTGCCCTCCTTCAGCAGGATCAGCACGACGCCCTGGAAGCCGAGGAACGCGGCCAGCGTCACCACGAAGGACGGGATGCCGACCTTGGCGACGAGGGTGCCGAGCAGCAGGCCGATGACGGCGCCGGTCAGCAGGGCCGCGGTCACCGCGCCGTACCAGGGCCAGCCGTGGTTGGTCAGCAGGATGGCCAGGACGGCGGCGCAGACGCCGCTGGCGTACCCGGCCGACAGGTCGATCTCGCCGAGCAGCAGGACGAAGACCAGGCCCATGGCGATGGCGATGCTGCCGGCGCTCTGGGTGAGCAGGTTGGCGAAGTTCAGGTTGGAGAGGAAGACCGGGCGCAGCAGTGCGAAGAACGTGCACAGCACGACCAGGCCGGCGACGGCGGGCAGCGAGCCGAGTTCGCCCGCGCGGATCCGGTCGAGGTAGCCGCGGCCGAGTTCCGCCAGGCCGGTGCCGGGTCCGGGTCCGGCCGGCCGCTCGGGGTTCCCGGGCTTCCCGGGCTGCTCCGGCTTCTCGGAGGCGAGGGCGGTCATGCGGCGGCTCCCTTGGGGGTGTGCTGCGGGCCGAGGTCGCCGCTGCGGCCCGAGGTGATCAGTTCGACGACCTGGGCGTGCGTCACGTCGGTGGCCTTGACCTGGGCGGCCATCCGGCCGAGGTAGAGCGCGGCGATCCGGTCGGAGACCGCGAAGACGTCGTTCATGTTGTGCGAGATGAGCACGACGGCCAGGCCGTTGTCGGCCAGTCGGCGCACGAGTTCGAGGACCTGGGCGGTCTGGGCGACGCCGAGGGCGGCGGTGGGCTCGTCGAGGACCACCAGTTTGCTGTTCCACAGCACCGCCTTGGCGATGGCGACGGTCTGGCGCTGGCCGCCGGAGAGGCTGGAGACCTTCTGGCGCAGGGATTTGACGGTGCGCACCGACAGGCTCTTGAGCGTGGCGGCGGCCATCTCCTCCATGGTGGCGTCGTCGAGGACCAGGCCGCGGCGCTTCTCCCGGCCGAGGAACATGTTCTGGACGATGTCGAGGTTGTCGCACAGCGCGAGGTCCTGGTAGACGATCTCCACGCCGAGCGCGGCGGCGTCGCGGGGGCTGTGCACCTGGACCGGCCGGCCCTCGAAGAGGTAGTCGCCCGCGTCGATGGGGTGGATGCCGCCGATGCACTTGACCAGCGTCGACTTGCCCGCGCCGTTGTCGCCGACGAGGGCCGTCACCTCCCCGGCGCGGGCGCTCAGCGCGACGTCGTGCAGGACTTGGACCGGGCCGAATGCCTTGTCGATCCCGCGCAGTTCGAGGACCGGTGTTTCTGTCATGGATGGGACTCCTGGTGGGCGTCAGCGGGGGTGCGGCGGGGCGGGCCCCGCGCCGGGGGCCCCGGCCCCCCCCCCCCGCGCCGACGTTGTAGACGAAGCCG
>NZ_JBSGET010000140.1:0-23324 GCF_053603035.1 Kitasatospora sp. NPDC004272
TGCAGATGTCGCAATCCACACCAGGCCAGAAGGCCCTCACTCATTTCAAGATCACCACACCGTGAACCCCGTCACCAACCTCCATGGTCAGAACATCTAGTGCCGCGACGGGCGAAGGTCGCCTGACGCGGCACTGGACCGGAGAACGCCCCGACCGGGGCGCGGGGAACCGCGCGCGGCGGTAGGGGCACGCCGGCAGGATCGCGAAGCGGTGCGAGTGACTGCCCGCCCCGCGATCCTGCTGCGCGTCCACCCGCGCTACCGCAGGTTGTTGCGCTCCGCGGACCTCTCGCTGCGCGACGCGTCCAGCATCCCGACCCGCTCGACGACCTTCACCCGCTCGCGGCCCTCGGCCGCGCCGAGGGCCTTCTCGTGGGCGTCCAGGTGGTGCCAGCCCTCCCAGGTGGTGAAGTCGACGCCGCGGCCGCGCAGGAAGTCGACGACGGCGTCCTCGGACGGCTCGGCGGCGGGCCGCAGCAGGCCCGCCCCGTGGTCGGCGACCAGGCAGGCGACCGTCTCGTTGGCGTCGCCCTTGGTGTGGCCGATCAGGCCGACCGGGCCGCGCTTGACCCAGCCGGTGACGTACACCGAGGGCAGGTGGGCGCCGTTCTCCTGGACCCGGCCGGCCTCGTGCGGGACGGTCGAGCTGAGCGGGTCGAAGGGCAGCTTGGCGAGTTCGTCGGAGCGGTAGCCGACGGCGCGGTAGACGGCCTGGACGGGCCACTCGCGGAAGGTGCCGGTGCCCACCGTGTTGCCGGTGCCGTCGAGTTCGGTGCGCTCGGTGCGCAGCGCGACGACCTTGCCGTCCGCGCCGAGCACCTCGACCGGGTTCTCGAAGAAGTGCAGGTGGATGCGGTGCGGCCGGTCGCCGACGTCGCGGATGGCCCAGTTCTCCAGCGTGGAGGCGACCATGTCGGCCTGCTTGTTGGCGCGCCGGGTGGCGATCGAGGCCTCGTCGTAGTCGATGTCCTCGGGGTCGACGATCACCTCGATGGTGGGGGAGTGGTCGAGCTCGCGCAGTTCCATCGGGGAGAACTTGGCCTGCGCGGGGCCGCGCCGCCCGAACACGTGCACCTCGACGGCCCGGTTCGCGGCCAGGCCCTGGTACACGTTCGGCGGGATCTCGGTGGGCAGCAGCTCGTCCGCGGTCTTGGCGAGCACCCGGGCGACGTCGAGCGCGACGTTGCCGACGCCGAGGACGGCGACCTGCTCGGCCTCCAGCGGCCAGCTGCGCGGGACCTCGGGGTGGCCGTCGTACCAGGAGACGAAGTCGGCGGCGCCGTACGAGCCGTCCAGCTCGATGCCGGGGATGTCCATGTCGCGGTCGGCCTCGGCGCCGGTGGCGAAGACCAGGGCGTCGTAGAAGCGGTGGAGCTCGTCGAGCGAGAGGTCGCCGGGGTAGTCGACGTTGCCGAGCAGGCGGACCTGCGGCTTGTCGAGGACCTGGTGCAGGGCGGTGATGATGCCCTTGATCCGGGGGTGGTCGGGCGCGACGCCGTAGCGGATCAGGCCGAAGGGGGCGGGCAGGCGCTCGATCAGGTCGATCGAGACGCCGGGGGCGGCGGCCAGTTCGGACTTCAGCAGCGCGTCGGCGGCGTAGATCCCGGCGGGGCCGGAACCGACGATGGCCACCCGGACGGGGCGGGGCATGGGCAGGTACTCCTGTTCGACTCGGGGCGCGTACCGCCCAGCCTGACGACCGCCGGACGCGCCCGGTACCGGGCTCCGGCTTATGCCGTCATAAGCCGGAGCTATGGCCCCCCAAAGTTCCGCCTATGCGGAGACCCCGTGCCCTCCAGCATGCACCAGCCCGCGCCGAACCCCTCCCGGCCCCCGCCCCGGACTGCCGGGAGCGGGGCGGGGCGGGAGGGGCCGGGGGCGGGGGCCGGGAGGGGCCGAGGGGCTCAGACCTGCAGCGGCACCGGGTGCACCTCGTCGGCCGGGTGTCCGGTGCGCTCGTGCACGCGCTGCACGGCCTCCCGGGACGGGGCGGAGGACAGGCAGTAGACGGTGCCCGAGTCCGGGTCGGCCCAGGCCTGCCGGAACTCGACGCCCTCGGCGCCCTGCGCCGCGAGGTCCGCCTCGTGCGCGGCCTTCAACTGCTCGGCGGTGATGCCCGCCATCCCGTGGTGGACGTCCATGAACATCGCCATGGCGGCTCAACTCCTCGGCCGGGAGCCCTCCGTGCGGAGGGCTGTTCCCTTCCACGGTGCGCCGCCGACGTGAAGCAGGCCACAGGGCACGTCCTTGCGGCCGGACCGCCCGCGCGTGCAAGAATGTGGGTGCAGTAGCAGTGACGTTCAGCGCACTCCGGGGTCGGTGAAAATCCGAACCGGCGGTTACAGTCCGCGACCCGTCCGCAGCCAGCGGCCGGTTGACCAGGTGAAATTCCTGGACCGACGGTTAAAGTCCGGAAGGGAGGCGTGCGCGGCGGACGAAGCGTGTCAGCACCGCGGCCCACCCGAGGCCGGGGTGCGAGGAGCAGGACGGCAGCGAACCCGTGCCTCGGCGAGGAAGCCCAGGCGCCCCGGGTGCGTCCCGTCCGGCATGCGTCCGCAGTCAACTCCCACGAGCCGCCCCGGAGTCCGCGCCCCTAGTAGCGCGAGGAGAACCCGGGTGTTCACCGGCATCATCGAAGAGCTCGGCGAGGTCGTCTCCATCGAGGAGATCGGCGAATCCTCGCGCATCCGCCTGCGCGGTCCGGTCGTGACGGCCGACGCCCGGCACGGCGACTCGATCGCGGTCAACGGCGTCTGTCTGACCGTCCTCGACGGAAACGAGCAACTGGCCGACCGCGACGGCGAGTTCAGCGCCGACGTGATGCGCGAGACGCTGCGGCGCTCCAGCCTCGGCGTGCTGCGCCCCGGTTCCCGGGTCAACCTGGAGAGGGCGATGGCGCTCGGCGCCCGGCTCGGCGGCCACCTGGTGCAGGGGCACGTCGACGGCACCGGCACGCTGCTCTCCCGCGCGCCCGGCGACCTCGACGCGGACGGGAATCCGCGCTGGGAGGTGCTGCGTTTCAGCCTTCCGCAGCCGATCTCGCGCTACCTGGTGGAGAAGGGGTCGATCACCGTGGACGGAGTGAGCCTGACCGTCGTCGAGGCGGCCGCCGACTCGTTCACCGTCTCGCTGATCCCCGCCACCCTCGCCCTCACCACGCTGGGCGCCAAGCAGGTCGGCGAGCCCGTCAACCTCGAAGTGGACGTCCTCGCCAAGTACGTCGAGCGGCTGCTCGACTCCCGTGCGCTGCCCGACACCCTGGGGGGTACCAAGTGAGCTCCTTCGCCGAACTGACCTTCACCGCCTTCGGCGAGCAGGTGAAGGTCGCCGACATGGTCGGCAACCTGATAGGCCTGACCGGCCTGGTCCTCGGCTGGCGCCGCTCGGTGCTGACCTGGCCCGTCCAGCTGCTGGCCGGCGCGGTGCTGATCACCGCCTTCTGGAACAGCCAGATGCCCGGCCTGATCGGCAAGCAGGCGATCGTCGTGGTCGCCTCGGTCTGGGGCTGGACGCAGTGGCAGCGCGGCCGCCGCGACACCGGCGAGGTCGAGGTCCGCTTCGCGAACCTGACCGAGCGGGCCGTGCTGGTGGCCGCCACCGCGGCCGGCACCGCCGCCGTCGCCGCGCTCTTCCACGCCAACCCGCAGCTGTCCTGGAACCCGCTGCTGGACGCGTACATCTTCGTCGGCACGCTCGCCGCGATGTACGCCCAGGCCCGCGGCTGGGTCGAGTTCTGGTTCGCCTGGATCGCCGTGGACCTGATCAGCGTCCCGTACTCGTACGCCCACGGCTACGTCTTCTCCGCCCTCACCTTCACCGTCTACTTCGTCCTGGTGGTGGCCGGCCTGGCCAGCTGGTGGACGAAGGCCCGGGCGGCCCGCACCGCCCCGATCCCCACCGGAGCCGCCGCATGAGCACCGAGCCCGCCGAACAGCCGCTCGCCCTCGATCCGGTCGAACGGGCGATCGCCGACATCGCGCTCGGCCGCGCCGTGATCGTGGTCGACGACGAGGACCGCGAGAACGAGGGTGACATCGTCTTCGCCGCCTCCGCGGCCACCCCCGAACTGCTGGCCTTCACCGTCCGGTACTCCTCCGGCGTGATCTGCGTGCCGATGACCGGCGAGGAGCTCGACCGGCTCAAGCTGCCCCCGATGACCCGGGTCAACGAGGACCGCAAGGGCACCGCGTACGCCGTCTCGGTGGACGCCCGCGACGGCGTCTCCACCGGCATCTCGGCCGCCGACCGGGCCCGCACCGTCAAGCTGCTGGCCAGTGCGGGCACCGAGCCCGCCGACCTGACCCGCCCGGGGCACGTCTTCCCGCTGCGCGCCGTCGACGGCGGCGTGCTGGTCCGCCCCGGCCACACCGAGGCCGCCGTCGACCTGGCCCGCCTCGCCGGGCTCGCCCCGGCGGGCGGCATCGCCGAGGTGGTCAACGACGACGGCACCATGGCCCGGCTGCCCGAACTGCACGCCTTCGCCCGCGCGCACGGCCTGGCGATCATCTCGATCGAGGACCTGATCGCCTACCGCCGCCGCACCGAACTGCACGTGGACCGCGCCGCCGTCACGCAACTGCCCACCGAGCACGGCGAGTTCACCGCCGTCGGCTACCGCGGCACGATCGACGGCATCGAGCACCTGGCCCTGGTGGCCGGCGGCCTGGACGCGGACGGCCGGCTCCCCGACGGCGAGGACGTGCTCGTCCGGCTGCACTCCGAGTGCCTGACCGGCGACGTGTTCGGCTCGCTGCGCTGCGACTGCGGCCCCCAGCTGCAGACCTCGCTGGCCGCCGTCGCCGCGGCCGGCCGCGGCGTGGTGCTCTACCTGCGCGGCCACGAGGGCCGCGGCATCGGCCTGGCCCACAAGCTGCGCGCCTACCAGCTCCAGGAGCAGGGCCTGGACACCGTCGACGCCAACCTCGACCAGGGCCTGCCCGCCGACGCCCGCGACTACTCGATCGGCGCGCAGATGCTCACCGACCTCGGCGTGCGCTCGCTGACCCTGCTCAGCAACAACCCGGCCAAGCAGACCGCGCTCACCGAGTACGGCCTCAAGGTCGCCGCCCGCCGCCCGCTGCCCACCACCGCGAGCGAGCACAACCTGCGCTACCTGCGCACCAAGCGCGACCGGATGGGCCACGACCTGCCGTGGCTCGACGACGACGGCAAGTAAGCACCCCGGCAAGCAGACCGACCCACCGTCAGCAACCGAACAGAGGAAAACGCACATGGCCGGCCACGGAGCCCCCGTCCTGTCCCCGGAGAGCCTGGAGAACACCGCCGACCTGCGGGTCGCGGTGGTCGCCGCGCAGTGGCACGAGCAGGTGATGAACGGCCTGCTGGACGGCGCCCGGCGCGCCCTGGAGGAGCTCGGCGCGGCCGACGGCGCCACCGTGCTGCGCGTCCCCGGCACCTTCGAGCTGCCGGTCGCCGCCAAGCGGCTGGCCGACGCGGGCTACGACGCGGTGGTGGCGCTGGGCGTGGTGATCCGCGGCGGCACCCCGCACTTCGACTACGTCTGCCAGGGCGCCACCCTCGGCCTGACCCGGGTGTCGGTGGACACCGGCGTCCCGGTCGGCTTCGGCGTGCTCACCTGCGACACCGAGCAGCAGGCGCTCGACCGGGCCGGGCTGCCCGGCTCCGCCGAGGACAAGGGCCACGAGGCGGTCACCGCCGCGGTGGCCACCGCGGCCGCGCTGCGCGCGCTCGCCAAGGCCCGGGACTGACCGGACGGACACCGGCGGCCGGGGCCCGGCCGCCCGTCCGGTCGTCCATCCGACTGTCCACGGTGCGAAACCGTTTACCGTACGTCAGCCCGCACCCCGTAAGGTGAGCCCATCATGGCTTCCAAGACATTCGAGGAGCTCTTCGTCGAGCTCCAGCAGAAGGCCGCCACCGGCGACCCCGCGACCTCCCGCACCGCCCAGCTCGTGCAGCAGGGCGTCCACGCGATCGGCAAGAAGGTCGTCGAGGAGGCCGCCGAGGTCTGGATGGCCGCCGAGTACCAGTCGCCCGAGGAGGCGGCGGAGGAGATCTCGCAGCTCCTCTACCACGTCCAGGTGATGATGCTCGCCCGCGGGCTGACGCTCGAAGACGTCTACAAGTACCTCTAAGCCCCAGCCCCACCACATTGATCGCCAACGCGAAGGGTTCGCCTCTCATGCTCCGCATCGCCGTCCCCAACAAGGGTTCGCTCTCGGGTCCCGCGGCGGAGATGCTCCATGAGGCCGGTTACCGGCAGCGCAAGGAGGCCAAGGAACTCGTCCTGGTCGACCCGGACAACCAGGTCGAGTTCTTCTTCCTGCGCCCGCGCGACATCGCCGTCTACGTCGGCTCCGGCCGCCTCGACGTCGGCATCACCGGCCGCGACCTGCTGCTGGACTCGGCCTCCGAGGCCGAGGAGGTGCTCGCGCTCGGCTTCGCCGGCTCGACCTTCCGGTTCGCCAAGCCGGTCGGCACCGGGATCTCCGGCGTCCAGGACCTCGACGGCCTGCGGATCGCCACCTCGTACACCGGCCTGGTCGAGCAGCACCTCGCCGAGCACGGCGTGAAGGCCACCGTCACCAAGCTGGACGGCGCGGTCGAGACCGCGGTGCACCTGGGCGTCGCCGACGTGATCGCCGACGTGGTGGAGACCGGCACCAGCCTGCGCAACGCGGGCCTGGAGGTGTTCGGCGACCCGATCCTGGTCTCCGACGCCGTGGTGATCCGCTCCAAGGGCGCCGGCGAGGACGCCGCGGTCGAGCAGTTCCTGCGCCGGCTGCAGGGCGTGCTGGTGGCCCGCCGCTACGTGCTGATGGACTACGACATCCGCGCCGAGAAGGTCGGCGAGGCCGTCGCCCTCACCCCGGGCCTGGAGTCGCCGACCGTCTCGCCGCTGCACACCGAGGGCTGGGTCGCGGTCCGCTCGATGGTGCTCCGCAAGGAGGCCCAGCGGATCATGGACGACCTCTGGTCGCTCGGCGCCCGCGCCATCCTGGTCACCAACATCCACGCCTGCCGCATCTGACCCGCCACCGGACGGGGGCCGCCACCCCTGGCCCCCGTCCCCCCTGGAGCCACCCGTGTCCACCGCCACCGCCGCCGCCCTGCCCGTCACCTGGGCGCCCCGCCGCAACCGCGCCGTGCTCTACACGCTGTGCGTGGTGATGGTGGTGCTGTTCTCGGTGCTCGCCGTCGCGCTGCCGGAGAGCTGGCAGTTCAACGACCGGGCGATGATGGTCGGTTCCGGCCTGCTGTTCGCCGCGGTCGGCCTGATGCTGGCCCGCCCCAAGGTGGTCGCCGACGAGGCGGGCCTGACGGTGGTCAACTTCGTCCGCAGCCGCCGGCTGTCCTGGGCCGAGGTGGTCCGGGTGAACTTCAAGGCCGGCGACCCCTGGGTGATGCTCGACCTCGCGGACGGCACCGCGCTGGCCGCCGTCGGCATCCAGCCCGGCGGCGGGCGCGAGCAGGCCATCGCCGCCGCCCGCGCGCTGCGCGACCTGGTCGAGCAGCGCGGCGCCGCGCGGGCATGAGCCTGACACGCCCCCGGACGGACGGGTCGAACGGGCCCAAAGAAGCGTTCGGGTATCGTCTACGCTGGTAAAACCGCGGCAAAGCCCCCGCAGTTCCGGGCCGCCCGCGTCCACCCGCGACCAGAGGAGTGACACCTCCCCTCGATGGACGATCCGTCCGGTAGTACCCGCGCCGCCGCGCACGTTTCCAGCCGGGAGAGGCGGGCGGCCCGATGACCACCGCCTGGCTCATGCTGCTCGCGGCCCTCCTGCTCATCCTCGCCAACGGCCTGTTCGTGGCGGCCGAGTTCGCGTTCGTGACCGCCGACCGCGGCACCGTGGAACGCGCCGCGGCCCAGGGCGACCGCAAGGCCAGGAGCCTGTCCAAGGCCCTGCACCAGCTGTCCTTCCAGCTCTCCGGCGCCCAGCTCGGCATCACCATCACCTCGCTGGTGGTCGGCATGCTCGCCGAACCGGCGCTCTCCACCCTGCTCGGCCCGGTGTTCACCGCCGTCGGCCTGCCCGAGTCGGCGGCCCGCGGCACCGCGGTGGTCGTCGGCCTGGTGCTGGCCACCGTGATCCAGATGGTGATCGGCGAACTCGTCCCGAAGAACTGGGCGATCTCCCGCCCGATGCAGGTCGCGCACGCCGTGGTCGGCCCGCAGCGGGTGTTCTCCGCCGCCTGCCGCCCGCTGATCGCCTTCCTCAACGGCTCCGCCGACCGGATCGTCCGGATGTTCGGCGTCGAACCGCAGGAGGAACTCGGCCACGCCCGCACCGCCGACGAACTCGTCGCGCTGGCCCGGCACTCCTTCCAGGCCGGCGTGATGGACGAGCAGTCCGCGACGCTGTTCGTCCGCACCCTGGGCCTGCGCGAGCTGACTGCCGAGTCCGTGATGACCCCGCGGATCGACGTGGCCGCCCTCCAGGAGGACGCCACCGCCACCGACGTGCTCAACCTCACCCGGGCCACCGGGCTGAGCCGCTTCCCGGTGTACGCCGACAGCCTCGACGAGGTCACCGGCACCGTCACCCTCAAGGACGCCCTGGCCGTCCCCGCCGCCCGGCGCGACCACACCAGGGTCCGCCACCTGTGCGCCCCGCCGCTGCTGGTCCCCGAGACCATGCCCGCCGAGCGGCTGCTGGACCTGCTGCGCGGCCGCGAACCGATGGCCGTGGTGGTCGACGAGTACGGCGGCACCGCCGGCGTCGCCACCATCGAGGACATCGTCGAGGAGGTGGTCGGCGAGGTCCAGGACGAGCACGACCCCGCCGACACCCCCGACCTGCGCCCGCTCGCCCCGCGCGACGGACTGCCGGTCTGGGACGCCGACGGCCGGGCCCGGCTCGACCAGCTCGCCAAGATCGGCCTCAACGCCCCCGACGGGCCGTACGAGACGCTCGGCGGCCTGCTCGCCGACCTGCTCGGCAAGCTCCCCGCCGTCGGCGAACGCGCCCAGCTGCCCGGCTGGGAGCTGACCGTGACCGCCGTCGACCGGCACCGCACCAGCCGGGTGGAGGTCCGCCGGGTTCCCGAGGACGACCGGCACGATCAGGACGGCACCCGATGAGCGCCCTGCAACTCGCCTTCTCGCTGCTCCTGCTGCTCGGCAACGCCTTCTTCGTCGGCGCCGAGTTCGCCGTCATCTCGGTGCGCCGCAGCCAGATCGAACCGCTCGCCGAGGCCGGCGACAAGCGCGCCCGCACCGTGCTGCACGCGCTGTCCAACGTCTCCGCGATGCTGGCCGCCGCCCAGCTCGGCATCACCGTCTGCTCGCTGCTGCTCGGCGCGCTCGCCGAACCCACCATCGCGCACCTGCTGGAGCCCGCCTTCCACGCCCTCGGCGTGCCCGACTCGGCGATGCACCTGCTGAGCTACGCCATCGCGCTGAGCATCGTGGTCTTCCTGCACATGGTGATCGGCGAGATGGTCCCGAAGAACCTCGCGCTGGCCGGCCCGGAGAAGGCCGCGCTCTGGCTCGGCCCGCCGCTGGACCGCCTCGCCCGCCTGCTCGCCCCGTTCATCGCCTTCCTGAACGCCTTCGCCAACGGCGTGCTGCGGATGTTCCGGGTCGAGCCCAAGGACGAGGTCGACTCGGTCGCCACCAGCGAGCAGCTGCTGCTGATGCTCACCGACTCCGGCGAAGCCGGCCTGCTCGACGACAGCCGCCGCGAACGCCTGGAGGACGCCCTGGAGATGGGCAGCCGCCCGGTCACCGAGGTGCTGCTCGCCCCCGAGCAGCTGGTCACCGTGGGCCGCGAGGTCACCGGCGAGGAGATCCAGCGCCTCGCCGTGCGCACCGGCTTCTCCCGCTTCCCGGTCGCCGACGAGCACGGCACCGTCCTCGGCTACCTGCACCTCAAGGACTCGCTGGAGGCCGACGACCTCACCGCGCCGATCCCGGCCCGGCTGTGGCGGCCGATCACCGTGCTGCGCTCCGGCCTGCCGCTGGACGACGCGCTCGCCGCGATGCGCCGCGCCGCCGCCCACCTGGCGGCCGTGGTCGACCCGGACGGGCGCCAGCTCGGCCTGGTCGCCCTGGAGGACGTGCTGGAGGAACTGGTCGGCGAGGTGCACGACCCCGACCACCGGCCCCCCACCGCCGCCCAGCGCTGACGGCGCGGCCCGCGAGGGCCGGGGCCGCCCCCCGCTCGGGGGGGCGGCCCCGGCCCTCGCGGCCGTCCGGTCAGGCCACGGTGACCGTGACCTGGGTGAAGCCCAGCGAGGTCAGCAGACCCGTGAGCATCGTCTTGGTGTTGCTCTCCGCGGTCGCCGTCAGTTCGGTGTCCTTCGCCGCCTTGTCGATCTTCTCGACGGCGAGCATCTCCACCTTGTGCTGGTCCTCCGCGGTGCTGTCCGAGAACAGGTCGCCGAGCCGGTCGAACAGGCCGCGCTCGTGCGAGTACATGTAGGAGCGCTTGACGTCCAGCGCCGCCCCGGCGAGCTGCGCGTGCGGGACGGTGATGGTCGCCGTCCGCCGGTCCTCGGAGACCTTCACCGAGTCCGCCCCCAGCTTGCCGAGGTCCACGTACGCCTCGACGCTGCCCGCGCCCACGTACAGGCTGCGGGTGCCCAGGATCGCCGAGGGCAGGAACTTGGCCTCGTTGGCGAGGTCCACGATGACCTGGAAGTCGCCGGTGGCCGCGTTGTAACGGCTCATGTTCTGGATGGACTTGAGCACCACCGGCTGGCTGCGGTCGACGGTCTTCTCGGCGAAGGGGTTGGGCACCCCGGGCAGCCAGCCCAGGTTCGCCATCCCCAGGAACAGTGCCAGGATCACGGCCAGCGTGACCGGCAGGGAGACGTACCAGGGCACCCCGCGGCGCCCGGCCGTCCGCTCATCCGTCCGGCGCGGCGCGGGAGCGTCCC
Source organism: Kitasatospora sp. NPDC004272 (assembly GCF_053603035.1). Lineage (NCBI taxonomy): Bacteria > Bacillati > Actinomycetota > Actinomycetes > Kitasatosporales > Streptomycetaceae > Kitasatospora > Kitasatospora sp. NPDC004272. The sequence goes on from NZ_JBSGET010000140.1 coordinate 10,867, forward strand.
CCGACCGCCGCGCACCGGACTTCCGCCCGTCCCCGGCGCTCGGCGCCGGGACGTCCTCCGACCGCTCCGGCCGGGACCTGCGCAGGCCCTTCACCGGTAGCCGTCGATCAGCTCTCCGTACGCCTGCAGCAGGTCCGGCAGGCGCAGCGTCGCCAGGTCCTCCCGGGAGGGGGCGCCGCGCTGGCCGGACAGCCGCAGGTCGCGGTAGGCGCAGGACTTCTCGTACAGGGTGCGGACGAAGCGGCCGTTGCCGAGCTGGTCGATCCAGCCCTCGGTGACGACGTGCCCGCAGATCGAGGACAGTTCCTCGGTCGCGTCCACGTCCCATCCGTCGCCGTCGGTCTGCGCCAACTTCAGCCCGATGTCGGTCAGTTCGGCGGGCCGGTAGGAGGGGAAGTCGACCCGGGTGGTGAATCGGGAGTTCAGGCCCGGGTTCGTTGCCAGTAGTCGATTCATGCCGTCCGGGTACCCCGCGAGGATGACAACCAACCTGTCCCGATTGTCCTCCGCCCGTTTCAGGAGCACCTGCAGCGCCTCGTCGCCGTACGCGTCGCCCTTGCTGTAGCCGGAGTTGGCCAGCGAGTACGCCTCGTCTATGAACAGCACGCCGTCCAGCGCCGAGTCGATCAGCTCGTTCGCCTTCACCGCGGTCTGGCCGAGGAACTCGCCCACCAGGTCGGCCCGTTGGGCCTCCACCAGGTGGTCGCCGGAGAGCAGCCCGAGGGCGTGGAAGACCCGGCCGAGGATCCGCGCCACCGTGGTCTTGCCGGTGCCGGACGGGCCGGAGAACACGAAATGCCGCTTGGGCGGCTGCACCGGCAGCCCGCGGTCGGCGCGCAGCCGGGCCATCCGCAACTGCGCGGACAGCGCCCGCACCTGGCGCTTGACCGGGTCCAGCCCGACCATCGCCTCCAGCTCGGCCAGCGCCTGGTCCAGCTGCAGCCGGGCGGCCGGCGCCGGGTTCGGCCCGGCGGCCGGGACCGCCAGCGCGGCGGGCCAGTTGCCCGGCCGCGGCGGCGCGGCGGCCGCGCCGCCGGCCCGCTCGGCCAGCTGCGCCCGGCCCGACTCGGCCGGGGCCGGGTCCTCCTCGGCGCAGGCCTCCTCGCTCACCCCGCCGGAGCCGCCGCGGTACTCCGCCGGCTCCAGCTCCTCCAGCTCCTCCAGGGCGGTCGCCGCGCCCCGGTACTCGCCGAACACCTCGCCGTCCAGCAGCCCGTCCTCGGCGGCGATCGCGGCGAGCCGCTGCTCGGTGTCCATGAACGCCGGGTCGGCCCGGTGCACCGCCCGGTACAGCGGCAGCGCCGCCGCGCTGCGCCCCGCGCCCTCGTACGCCCGGGCCAGCCAGTAGCGCAGCTCCTTGCGCTGCGGCTGCTCGGAGCGGCAGCGGGTGAGCGAGGCGGCGAGCGGGCGCTGGGCCTGCGCGCACATGTCGAGCCGGACCCGGGCCATGCCCGCGAACAGGCCGGCCTCGATGCCCAGCACCGGGTCGTCCAGCAGCCGGTCGGTGTCCCGGATCAGCTGCTCCCAGTCCTTGAGCAGGTAGGAGCGGCAGGCGTGCAGGAAGCGCACCGCGGGCTCCTGCTCGGGCGGCGGACACTGGGTCAGCGCCTGTTCCAGCTCGGCCAGGTGACGGCCGTCCAGCCAGTGCGAGGCGTGCGCCAGGGCGAGGTCCCGCGGGGTCTCCAGCACCGGCTGCACCCACCAGCCCAGCCAGTACCAGGAGCTGAGCGGGCGGCGGTGGCGCTCGCGCTGCTCGCCGAAGCGGTCCCGGTGCCGCTGCATCGCCAGCAGGGCGCCCGCGGTGTCGCTGCGCAGCGCGTGCAGGCCGAGCCAGGCGTCGGCCATGCCGGGGTCGACGTAGACCGCGGCGCGGAACTCCTCCTCGGCGCGGGCGTACGAGCCGGCCGTGTAGGCGTCCATGGCACGCGACCAGGCGCGGTCGGCGTCCGGATCCGGACCCGCCGCGGCGGGACCCTTGCCGCCGGAACTCTCCACCGTCACTGACGCCCCCCGCCAGACCTCGGGGCGCTCCTCTGCGCGCCTGCGTGGCATGGTACCGGCGCGGCGCTGATCCGTAAGGGTGGCGCGCGGCTCGAATGGCGCGAGACGATCGCTCGGCGGGGGGCGCGCGGGAGGGCGGGACGGCGCCTCCGGCTCACGGGGGAACAAGCCGGAGACGCCGTGTCTGTGGTTGCGGATTCAACTGGTTTCCGCGACACGCAGAACTTAGATCCTGCTGACGTCGCAGGTCAAGGGGGGTCTACGCGAATCACTCAGGGTGCTCCGGAGGATTCGCCCGGTGACCCCGTCGACCAGCGCGTCCGCGTGCGGACGGCTCGGGTCGGCCGCGAAGTGCGCCTGTTCCGCACACGACCAGCCCGCCCAGAACTCGGCCAGTTCCGGACCGTCCCGCAGCTCCCCGCGGGCCCGCGCCGCGGCCTGGTCCAGCTCCATCCACAGCAGCGCCGCCAGGTGCGGGCGCACCGCCCGCCGGCCCGCGCCCACCCCCTCCAGCAGCACCACCGGCGCCACCGGCACCTCCCGCGCGGCGCCGAACTCCCGGGCCGTCCAGTCGTACACCGGGTGCCGGCCCACCGCGCCGCGGGACAGCGGCTCCAGCACGCCCGCGCGCAGCCGCTCCGTCCAGCCGAACGGCTCCCGGTGGGTCGCCAGGTCGTCCAGGTGCACCACCGGGGCGCCGCCGAGCGCGGCCGACAGCCGCCCGGCGAAGGTGGTCTTGCCGGAGCCCGCGTGCCCGTCCACCGCGACCAGCCGCACCGGGCCGCCCGGCGCGGGCGGCAGCGCGAGCAGGTCCGCGGCCAGCGCGGACAGGCCGGGCGCGTCGGGGGAGGGGGTGTCCATCCGGCCAGGGTACGGGGGCCGGGGCCGTCGCCCGCGGGGCGAGGCGGGGTGATCCCGGAGGGCACCGCGTGCGGCGCCCTCGCCAGGACGTCGGACCGCCCGGGGCGGTCCGGCTTCTCGGGTCGTGCGCGGACTCAGGCCGCGCGGCGGTGCTCGCGCTGCGCGGGGACGGATGCGCGCACCGCGCGGTGGGCCCCGGCGTGCGAGAACGGCTGGGTGCGCCAGTCCAGCGCGGTCGGCAGCATGACCAGGTCGCCCAGGCCCTCGCGCTCGGGCTGCTCCTCGCACTCCGGCAGGTCGGCGGTCGGCGCGCCGGTGCCCCGGCAGATCGCGGGCTGGAAGGGGTTCCACGCGGAGGTCAGCACCGCGTGCTGGGGCAGCCGCTCCTCGTCCCCGATCAACGCGATCGGGCGGTCGCACTCCGGGCAGTGCACCCGGACGATCTCCCAGGTGTCGGCCGCGCCCGGGTCCGTCCCGAAGGACGCCTCGGGCGCGCCGGGTTCGTCCTCGACGTCGGGGCGCTGGTCGGTGGAACGCATCGTGATCCCCCTAGGATCGGGCCGGAGCCTCTCGTGGTCCGGGCCACCAGCAGCACTTCCCATTGACGGCACGTCATAACCCTGCACTCCGGCGCACGGTGATGCATTCCTTGTGTTCCTCGCCACATTCCGTTGGCATGTGCCCCCCACATGCGCCCCCGGAGAGCTGCCCGCACGGACCCGGCCGCGATCGAGTAGGTTGACGCCTTGTGGAGGAACTCGACCAGCGCATCGTCCAGCTGCTGCTGCAGGACGGACGGATGAGCTACACCGACCTGGGCAAGGCCACCGGCCTGTCCACCTCGGCCGTGCACCAGCGGGTGCGCCGCCTCGAACAGCGCGGCGTGATCCGCGGCTACACCGCGATCGTCGACCCCGAGGCGGTCGACCTGGCGCTCACCGCGTTCATCTCGGTCAAGCCCTTCGACCCCAGCGCGCCCGACGACACCCCCGAGCGCCTGGTCGGCCTGCCCGAGATCGAGGCGTGCCACAGCGTCGCCGGCGACGAGAACTACATCCTCAAGGTCCGCGTCCCCGGCCCCGGCGACCTGGAGGACCTGCTCGCCCGGATCCGCACCGCCGCCGGCGTCTCCACCCGCACCACCGTCGTCCTCTCCACCCCCTACGAGGCCCGCCCGCCCAAGCTCTGACCCGCCGCCCCGGTCCGGCCGCCGCCGTCCGCGGTGCGAGACTGGACGCCATGACCGAACGCACCGACCGGACCGTGCTGCTGCGCGGCGGCAACGTCTACAGCCCCGCCGACCCCTTCGCCACCGCCATGCTGGTCGAGGGCCGGCACGTCGCCTGGGTCGGCAGCGACGGAGCCGCCGAGGCGTACGCCGACACCGTCGACGAGATCGTCGAACTGGACGGCGCCCTGGTCACCCCCGCCTTCGTCGACGCCCACGTGCACGCCACCTCCACCGGCCTCGCCCTCACCGGCCTCGACCTCACCGACTGCCGCTCGCTCGCCGAAGCCCTGGACCGCACCGCCGCGTTCGGCGCCTCCTTCGCCGACGGCGCCCTGATCGGCCACGGCTGGGACGAGACCCGCTGGCCCGAGCACCGCGCCCCCGCGCTCGCCGAACTCGACGCCGCCGCCGGGGACGCCCCGCTCTACCTCTCCCGCACCGACGTCCACTCCGGCCTCGCCACCAGCGCGCTGCGCGCCCTCGTCCCCGGCCTGGACGCGCTCCCCGGGTACGACGCCACCGGCCCGCTCACCCGGGACGCCCACCACGCCGTCCGGCAGGCCGCGCTCGCCCACCTCACCCCCGCCCAGCGCCGCGACGCCCAGCGCGCCACCCTGCGCCGGGCCGCCGAACTCGGCATCGGCACCCTGCACGAGTGCGCCGGCCCGCAGATCTCCTCCGCCGAGGACCTCGCCGCGCTGCTCGCCCTCGCCGCCGAGACCGACGGCCCCGAGGTGTACGGCTACTGGGGCGAACCCGGCCCCGAGGGCATCGAGACCGCCCGCCGCCTCGGCGCGGTCGGCGCCGGCGGCGACCTGTTCGTCGACGGCGCCCTCGGCTCGCACACCGCCTGCCTGCACGACCCCTACACCGACGCCGACCACACCGGCACCGCCTACCTGAGCGCCGCCGAGATCGCCGAGCACGTCACCGCCTGCACCGAGGCCGGCCTGCAGGCCGGGTTCCACGCCATCGGCGACGCCGCGATCGCCGCCGTGGTGGAGGGCGTCCGGGCCGCCGCCGACAAGCTCGGCCTCGACCGGGTCAAGGCCGCCCGGCACCGGGTCGAGCACGCCGAGGCGCTCAGCTACGAGACCCTCGCCGCGTTCGCCGAACTCGGCCTCACCGCCTCCGTCCAGCCCGCCTTCGACGCCGCCTGGGGCGGCCCCGACGGCATGTACGCCGAGCGCCTCGGCGCCGACCGCGCCGCCGCCCTCAACCCCTTCGCGGCGATGCTGCGCACCGGCGTCCCGCTGGCCTTCGGCTCGGACGCGCCGGTCACCCCGCTCGACCCGTGGGGCACCGTCCGGGCCGCCGCCTTCCACCGCACCCCCGAGCACCGGATCTCGGTCCGCGCCGCCTTCACCGCGCACACCCGCGGCGGCCACCGGGCACTCGGCCACGACGCCGACGGCGTGCTGGTCCCCGGCGCGGTCGCCTCCTACGCGGTCTGGGCCACCGGCGACCTGGTCGTGCAGGCCCCCGACAGCCGGGTCGCCGGCTGGTCCACCGACCCCCGCTCCGGCACCCCCGGCCTGCCCGACCTCACCCCCGGCGAGCCGCTCCCGGTCTGCCTGCGCACCGTGGTCCGCGGCCGCACCGTCCACCGGCGCTGACCCGCCGGCGCCGCCGCCGCCCGGCCGTCCGCCCGCTGACGGGCCGTCGGGCGCACGGCGCGGGGCCCTCGGGGGAGTGAGGTACCTTTCCTGGGACGTCGAACGAGGTGGAACGCGTGTGCGCCCCCTCCCGGCGGAGACGATCCCGAGGTAGAGAGGTGGTGCGCACAGGTGGCACTGCCCGTTTCGCAGGAGCAGCCGGTGGCCGCGCAGGACCCGGAGCCGCCGGCGCCCGCGCGGGGCACCCGCAAGGCGTGGTGGGCCCGGACGGGGCTGGCCGCGCTGTCCGGCCTGGCGCTGGCGTTCGCGTTCCCGCCGTTCGACGTCTGGCCGCTGTCGATCCTCGCGGTCGCCGCCCTGGCGCTGCTCACCCGCGGCCGCACCGCCCGGCACGGCGCCTGGATCGGCTTCGCGTTCGGCGTGCCGTTCTTCGTGGTGCTGCTGTCCTGGCTGCGCCCGGTCGGCTGGGACGCCACGGTCGGCCTGTCGCTGATCGAGGCGCTGTTCCTGTCGCTGATGGGCGCCGGCGCGGCGCTCACCTCGAAGCTGCGCGGCTGGCCGCTGTGGGGCGCGGTGCTCTGGGTCACCCAGGAGTGGATGCGCGACCGGCTGCCGTTCGGCGGCTTCCCGTGGGGCCGGCTGGCGTTCGCCAACACCGCCAGCCCGCTCACCCCGCTGGCCGCGCTCGGCGGCGCCCCGCTGGTGACCTTCGCGGTCGCCGCCGCCGGCACCCTGCTGGCCTGGGCCGTGCTCAGCGCCGCCCGGGCCCGCCGCACCGACACCGAGATGCCCTGGCGCACCGCGGTGGGCGCGGTGGGCGCGCTCGCGCTGGTGCTGGTCGGCTACACGGTGCCGGTGCCCACCTCGGCCGACGACACCGTCAAGGTCGCCCTCGTCCAGGGCAACGTGGACCGCCCCGGCATGGACTTCCTGGGCCGCCCGATGGAGGTGCTGGACAACCACGCCACCGCCACCGAGCGGCTCGCCGCCGACATCGCGGCCGGCAAGGCCGCCCGGCCCGACGTGGTGATCTGGCCGGAGAACGCCTCCGACCTGGACCCGTTCACCGACCCGGCCGCGTACGCCCGGATCGACGAGGCGGTCAAGGCGGTCGGCGTGCCCACCCTGGTCGGCGCCCTGGTCGACGGCCCCGACGAGCAGCACGTGCAGAACGAGGGCATCGTCTGGGACCCGGCCACCGGCCCCGGCGCCTCCTACACCAAGCAGCACCCGGTGCCGTTCGGCGAGTACGTGCCGTTCCGCACCGAGCTGTCCAAGGTGATCAGCCGCCTGCAGCGGGTCGCCCGGGACTTCTACCCCGGCGACCACAACGGCGTGATGCAGCTCGGCCCGGCCCGGATCGGCGACGTGATCTGCTTCGAGGTCGCGTACGACGAGATCGTCCGGGACGCCGTCAACCAGGGCGGCCGGGTCATCGTCGTGCAGACCAACAACGCCACCTACAACCGGACCGGGCAGACCGAGCAGCAGCTCGCGATGTCCCGGCTGCGGGCCGTCGAGCACGGCCGGGCGGTGCTGATCGCGGCGACCAGCGGCGTCTCCGCGGTGATCGCCCCGGACGGCACGGTGGAGCAGCGCACCGGCGAGATGGAGCAGGCCGTGCTGAACGCGGTGGTGCCGCTGCGCGACGGCACCACCGTCGCGGACCGGGTCGGCGCGGCGCCCGAGTGGGTGCTGGCCGTGGGCGGCGTGCTGGTCTGCGCGTTCGCGGCGACCGGCGCGGTGCGCCGGCGCAGGGCGCAGGGCCGCGCCGCCGCCGAGCGGGAGGCCGACGCCGCGGCCTGAGCCGCCGCGGGGCCGCCGACGGCCCCGGGAACCGCGCCGTGACCCCTCCGACCCCGTCGGACCAGGAACACGGCGGGCCCCGGGGCCGTTGTGCTGGATGGTGCCGTGGACGCGGCCGGAGAGGCCGGCCGCCGCGGAGAGCACCGCGATGGAGTGGATCCGTACCGTGTCCCAGCAAGCAACCCCGGCCCGCCCGGCCCGCCGAGGCAGGCTCGCCCGAACCGTGCCGCTGCTGGTCGCCGCCTGGCTGGTGCTGGAGATCTGGCTGCTCACGGTGGTGGCCGGCTGGATCGGCTGGTTCCTGACGCTCGTGCTGCTGGTCGGCGGGGTGTTCCTCGGCGGCACGGTGATCAAGCGGGCCGGGGCGCGGGCCTTCCGCGCCGCGGTCGAGCTGTCCAAGGACCCGCAGTCCGCGCAGCCGCAGACCGGCACCTCGATGACGGTGCTGGCGGGCGTCCTGCTGATGATCCCCGGCTTCCTGTCCGACCTGCTGGCGCTGACCCTCCTGCTGCCGCCGACCCGCGCGCTGTGGCGCGCCGTCGGCCGCCGGATCACCGGCTCGGCGCTGCGCTCCACCTCCCCGGTCGGCGCGGACCGGTTCGCCGACGCGATGCGCCTGCAGGAGCAGCTGCGGATCCACCGCCCCGACGGCAAGGTCGTCCAGGGCGAGGTCGTCGACCCGCCGGCCGGCCCGCGCGGCCCGGCCGGTCCGGAGACCGGGTACCGCCCGCCGATCACGCCCTGACGGCCCGGCCGGCCGCGGCCCCGGGCCGACGCCCGGCGCGATCACGAGCCCGGCCTGACGCCCGACGGTCGCGGACGCCGAAGGGCCCCCGGGGGGAACCGGGGGCCCTTCGGCGTGGTGCGGCGTCCGGCCGTCAGGCGGACTTGCGCGAGTCGCGCGGGTGGATCGCCAGGTTCATCCCGCCGGAGCGCAGGACGGCCAGGCGCTCGGCCAGGACCTCCTCCAGCTCCTCACGGGTACGGCGCTCCATCAGCATGTCCCAGTGGGTGCGGGTGGGCTTGGTCTTCTTCTCCTCCGGCTCCTCGCCGTCGAGGAGGGCGGCCTCCTGGCCGCAGAAGCGGCACTCCCACACCACGGGGATCTCCGCCTCGACCGAGAACGGGACCTCGAATCGGTGTCCGTTCTGACATGCGTACTCGACGGTCTGGCGCGGTGCCAGGTCAATGCCGCGGTCGGTCTCGTAGCTGGTCGCCCCGAGTCGCGTGCCGCGGAGAGCTCGCTCGCTCATGAATCGTGCCTCCCGGGCTTCTTGCCCACAGGACTAGTGGTCGCTGTCTTCGTCGCTGGGTCCAACGCTCGACCTCCGACGAAGATTCCCGTCCGGGACATACGTCGCCTGTCGTGCCGCCCCTGTTTGTACCCATGGTGGCCCGTTTTGTCACATCTGCGCGGTGTTATCACCCGGCGTGTCACATTTTGTGCACTTATGGTCCGCCGAAGCCCGCCGGGGCGACCGGCACTTCCGCCGGACCTTCTTACCAGAGCGGACGGGGGCGCACCGGCGAGGTTCCCCCGGCCGGCTCACCGACCGGCTCACCGGTCAGGTCCTTCACCAGGTCCGCCGGGGCCGGCTCCGCCACCACCTCGGCGAGCAGCGGGGCCGGGGCGGCCGCCCCGGCCCGGGCGTCGCGGTGCGGCAGCAGCGCCGCCACCGCCTCCCGCAGCGGGGCCGGGGCGTCCTCGTCCAGCGGGTCGACGGTGACCGGGACCTGCAGCCGGACCGGGGCCGCGGCGCCGATCCGGGCGTAGCCGCGCCCGGGCGGGGTGTGCGCGGCGGGCGCGATGTCCAGCGGGCCGCCGAGCGCGGCCGGGCCGGACTCGGCGTTCACCGGGCCGAGCACCACCCGGGTGCGGGTGCAGGTCCGGACGGTCGGGGAGATCCGCTCCCGGGCCTCCAGCACGTCCGCGAACACCACCGTCACCCGGGCCGCCCGGCCGTGCCGCAGCGGCACCTCCAGCAGTTCCTGCGGGTCGGTGCGGCCCTCGGCACGGGCCAGTTCGGACAGCTCGGTGAGGCGGTCCAGCAGGATCCACAGCGGACGGGTCACGTCGGCCGGCGCCGACAGTCCGTGGTGCCGGGCCGCGTTCAGCGCCACCAGCCGCCGCTCGGTCTCCCGCGCGCACCACTCCAGCGCGGCCAGCGCCCCGTGCAGGCTGGTCTCCACGGTGTGCACGCCCGGACGGTTCACCAGGCAGGCGTGCTCGCCGGTGCTCGCCCCGTCCACCACCACCAGGTCGCCGTGCGGGAGCGCCTGCAGCGCGATCGAGCGCAGCAGCGTCGAGGTGCCGTGGCCGGGCGCGCCCAGCGCCAGCAGGTGCGGCTCGGCCGAGCGCGGGCCGACCCGCCAGATCACCGGCGGCTGCTGCTCGGTGACGCCGCCCTGCTCGACCGGGATGGTGCGGTGGCTGCCCGCCTCGTCGGTGAAGCCGAGCACGATCTCGCCCGGCGCGGTGACGAAGCGCTGCGCGGCGACGTCGGCGGGCAGCGGGGCCAGCGCCGCCACCCGCAGCCGGTTGGACTCCTCGTCCCAGTCGAAGCGGTACTCCCGCGAGCGCCCCGCCTTGCCCTGCACCACCTGCTCGATCCGGGCCCGGGCGGCCGGCTCGGTGTCGGTGAAGTACGCCGGGTAGGCGATCTCCAGTGCGGCCAGCCGGCCGTCCTGGTCGAAGGCCCACTCGCTGAACGCCGACTTCCACTCGCCGTCCACCCGGTACAGCGCGCCCGGGTCGTCGTAGCCGCCGAAGTACGGGGTGAGCGCCGCGTACAGGGCGGGCAGCTTGACGTCCGCGGCGTCCGGCACGGGCTCCGACGGGGCCTTGGGGGAGCGGCCGACCCAGGCCGCCGAGGCGACCAGGGCGACGATCGCCAGCAGCGGCCCGTGCGGCAGCAGGAAGACGCCGAGCAGCACGGCCGCGCCGACCAGCAGCGTCGGGCCGCGCCGCTCCTTCGGGGTGGCCGCCCAGCGGGCCTTGGCCCAGTCGGCGTGGCGGCGCAGGCCGCGGCCGATCAGGGCCAGCGGCGCGAACACGTCGGCGGCGTGGTCGCCGGCGCTGCGGGCGAGGTCGCGGCCCCGGGTGAAGTGGCGGGTGAGGGACATGCGGGCTCCGGAGGGCAGGGAGGGGACGGGAGCGGGGGACGGCGGGGAACCGGCCGGGGGAGGTTGGCAGAAGGCCCGGGGCGGTGGGGATGTCCGCGCCCGGGCCGTGAGGAGCAGGGACCGCTCAGAACTTCAGGCCGCCGATCAGGCTGGCCAGGCTCGCGCCGCCCGCCTGGATGCTCGGGGCGATCGAGGAGCCCGCGACGTAGAAGCCGAACAGCGCGCACACCAGGGCGTGCGAGATCTTCAACCCGTCCCGGCGGAAGAACAGGAAGGCGATGACGCCGAACAGGACGATGCCGGAGATGGAGAGAATCACGGGATTGCTCCTCACGAGGGGCGGGGACGGTGTAACGGAAAGTGCCTTAATGGTGACAAGAAGTAATAGATGATGGGGTGCGGCAAACGGGTGGATCTCACCCGGGCACCCGGATCGGCGGTATACGTCCCGCGGTTCGGCGACGCACGGGGCCAGTGGATCGCACCGGCGCAGTCAGGCGTCCCCGCGCGGGGCGCGCCCGCGCCCCGCGCACCCGGAATTCGCCCGAACGGCGCTGCCGCACCGCATCCCGGCGGGCCCGCGGGGGCGTCCGCTAGCGTTCGCGGTGGCACCAGCAGGACGAGTCGCGGCCCGCACGGCCGCCCACCCGGAAGGCGGAACACCCCATGACCGACCCCACCGCGCAGGCCGGCACCTCCGCGACCGACGGACCCGCCGGGCAGCCGGACGCCGAGGTGATCGCCCTGGCCGGGCGGCTCTTCGACGCCGCCCGCGCCGGCGACGCCGCGCTGCTGGCCGCCTACCTCGACGCGGGCACCCCCGCCGACCTGACCAACGACCGCGGCGACACCCTGCTGATGCTCGCCGCGTACCACGGCCACGCCGCCGCCGTCACCGCGCTGCTGGAGCACGGCGCCGACGCCGACCGGGCCAACGACCGGGGCCAGACCCCGCTGGCCGGCGCCGTCTTCAAGGGCGCCACCGAGGTCGTCGAGGCGCTGCTCGCCCACGGCGCCGACCCGCGGGCCGGGACGCCCTCCGCGCTGGACGCGGCCCTGATGTTCGCCAAGGACGAGCTGGTCGCCCGCCTCACCCGGGGCTGAGCCGGTCCGCGCCCGGCCCGCGCGCTCGGGCCCGGGGCCGGGCCGGGCGTTCGGGCCTGGCCTGGCCCGGTCCGCGTGTGCGGGCAGCGGGCCGGGGGCGGGGTCGGGGGCGGGAGGCGGGCCCGTACCCTGGGCGCCATGGAGATCCGCACCACCGGCTTCGGACACCCCGACGCCCAGCAGCTCGCCGCCGACGTCCAGCAGGAGTACGTCCGCAGGTACGGCGACGGCGACCAGACCGCCATCCGCACCGACCACTTCGACCCGCCCACCGGGCTGTTCGTGATCGGCTACCAGGACGGGCGGCCGGTGGCCTGCGGCGGGTGGCGGGCCAAGGAGCGGGACGCGGACGGGCTGCGCGACGGGGACGCCGAACTCAAGCGGATGTACGTCGTCCCGGACGCCCGCGGCCAGGGCCACGCCCGCGCCGTGCTGCGCCACCTGGAGGACACCGCCGTCGCCGCCGGGCGGACCCGGCTGGTGCTGGAGACCGGCACCCTGCAGCCCGAGGCGATCGCGCTCTACACCTCCGAGGGCTACGCCGAGATCCGCAAGTTCGGCTACTACAAGGACCACGAGCAGAGCGTGTGCATGGGCAAGGAGCTCGTCCCCGCCACCGCTCACCGACCACGAGGTCACCTACTCGGTGGAGAAGCTCGACGTGCTCGCCGACGCCGACGTCATCCTGATCCCGAGGACGGCGGCCACCGGCGAGG
>NZ_JBSGET010000141.1:0-23288 GCF_053603035.1 Kitasatospora sp. NPDC004272
ACCGCCACCACCACTGCTACACGCAGTGAGCACCACCATGGAAGCGGCCGCGACGGCCAGCCATCCTCTGCGCATCTCGCTCATCCTTCACGCTGTTCTTCATTGGCGTTCTGCACGGCACCGGATCAGCTCCGGGCTGTTGGACGCTTAACGTAGACGTCACATCCCGACCATGTCCATAGACCGGTCAACATTGAAATACAGCGGTTCTGAAGCAGTAAGGCCACCAAGCACTAAAACTTTACTTAACTTGATGACGGATTAGTCTCGTTATCGGACTGCTACCGCAAACCGCTGGACAACGTTGTCAGAACGGGCCAGAATCCACCGGAGCACAGTCACAATGCGTGATCAATCCCGGGCGCGCAAAAGCCGTGGCCCCGCCCCCCGGAACGCGCGGGGGCGGGGCCACGGCCGGGAGCGTCAGACCGTGCGGGCCAACCGGTCGGCGAGCAGCTTGGCGAAGCGGGCCGGGTCGGCCAGGTCGCCGCCCTCGGCCAGCAGGGCGGTGCCGTAGAGGAGTTCGGCGGTCTCGGCCAGCGACGGGTCCTCGGCGCGCTCCTGGTGGGCGGCGCGCAGGGCGTCGACCAGCGGGTGCTCGGGGTTGAGTTCGAGGATCCGCCGGGCGGTCGGGACGTCCTGGCCCATCGCCCGGTACATCTTCTCCAGGGTGGGGGTCAGGCCGTCGGCGGCGCTGACCAGGCAGGCGGGCGAGTTGGTGAGCCGGCTGGTGAGCCGGACCTCCTTGACCTCGGTGAGCGTCTCGCCCAGCCAGCCGAGCAGCGGCGCGTAGGAGCCGGTGCGCTCCTCGGAGACCTCCTCGGCGGGCAGGTCGACGGCGCCGCGGGCGACCGAGCTGAACTCCTTGCCCGCGTACTCGGGGACGCCCTCGACCCAGATCTCGTCCACCGGGTCGGTGAGCAGCAGGACCTCGTACCCCTTGGCCCGGAACGCCTCCAGGTGCGGGGAGTTCTCGACCTGGGCGCGGCTCTCGCCGGTCATGTAGTAGATCTTGTCCTGGCCGTCCTTCATCCGGGCGACGTAGTCGGCCAGCGAGGTCGGCTCCTCGCCGGCGGTGCTGGCGAAGGAGGCGACGTCGAGGATGGCCTTGCGGTCCTCGGCCGGGTCGAGCAGGCCCTCCTTGACGGCGGGGCCGAACTCCCGCCAGAAGGTGCGGTACTTCTCGGCGTCGCCGGTCATCATCTCCTTGACCGTGGCCATCACCTTCTTGGCGAGGCGGCGGCGGATCAGCTGGATGTGCCGGTCCTGCTGGAGGATCTCGCGGGAGATGTTCAGCGACAGGTCGGCGGCGTCCACCACGCCCTTGACGAAGCGCAGGTGGTCGGGGAGCAGTTCGCGGCTGTCCTCCAGGATGAACACCCGCTTGACGTACAGCTGGACGCCGTGCCGGCCGTCGCGCTGGAACAGGTCGTGCGGGCGGCGGGCCGGGATGAACAGCAGCGCCTCGTACTCGAAGGTGCCCTCGGCCCGCAGGCTGATGGTCTCCAGCGGGTCGGTCCAGTCGTGCGCGACGTGCCGGTAGAACTCGCGGTACTCCTCCTCGGCGACCTCGGCGCGCGGGCGGGCCCAGAGCGCCTTCATCGAGTTGAGGACCTGCTCCTCGGCGCCCTCGGCCGCGGTGGCCCGGATCGGGAAGGCGATGAAGTCGGAGTAGCGCTTGACGATCCGCCGGACGGTCGCCAGGTCGGTGTAGTCGTGCAGACCGTCCTCGCCGTCCTCGGGGCGCAGGTGGACGGTGACCGTGGTGCCCTCGGGCGCGTCCGCGACCTCCTCGACGGTGTAGGTGCCCTCGCCAGCCGACTCCCAGCGGGTGCCGGTGGGTTCGCCGGCCTTGCGGGTCAGCAGGGTGACCCGGTCGGCGACCATGAAGGTGGAGTAGAAGCCGACGCCGAACTGGCCAATCAGCTCGGCGGGCTCCTTGCTCTCGCGCAGGCGGCGCAGCGTCTCGGCGGTGCCGGAGCGGGCGATGGTGCCGATCAGGCCGACCACCTCCTCGCGGGTCATGCCGATGCCGTTGTCGCGGACGGTCAGGGTGCGGGCGTCCGGGTCGAGGGCGAGGGCGATGTGCAGGTCGTCGGTGCGCAGCCGCTCCTCGGTGAGGCCGGCCAGGCGCCGCTTGTCGAGGGCGTCGGAGGCGTTGGAGATCAGCTCGCGCAGGAAGACGTCCTTGTTCGAGTAGATCGAGTGGACCATCAACTGCAACAGCTGCCGCGCCTCGGCCTGGAACTCCAGCGTCTCGGTGGTCATCGGGTCCTTTTCGCTCTGCTTCGCTCGGGTGACGGTACGGGTGACGGTACGGGTACGGGAACACGCGCTCCGTGGCAATCTGGCACACCGGCGGGGGCCCGGACAAACCCCGTGGAAGGTGGGCCCAGGCCCACCCGGTCGTACGGGCAGGCCCATGTCGGGGCGGGCGCGCGGTCCGTAGCGTCGGTGGCACACCGACACAGCACGCACGAGAAGCGGGGGACGCCACCATGACCAGCCTCGAAGCCGCCACCGGCACCGACACCGACACCGGCGCCGGGGTCGACGCCCGGGCCCGGCAGGCGCTCGACACCGTCCGGACCTGCGTCGACCTGTTCGGGGCGGTCGGCGCGATCGTCCTGGGCACCGTCGCCGTGATGGCCGCCACCGGGCACCAGGCCACCGCCTTCATGTGGGTGCGCGGCACGGTCCTGTTCCTGGCGGTCTTCCTGCTGCGCCACTACCTGCGGCGGGCGGGCGCGGGCGACGCCAAGGCGTTCGACCGCCTGCGCACCCTGAGCGCCGTCTCCCCGATCGCCGTGATCGGCGTCGACCTGGTCCCGGGGCTGTGCCCGGCCTGGTACGCCGTGCTGCAGGGCCTGTCCGCCCTCGCGCTGGTCGGCGTCGCCCTCCTCACCCGGGGCGCCGCGCTGCGCGCCGCCTTCCCCGCCGCGAAGTGACGGCCGCCGGTGGCGGGGCCGGGTCCCGGCCCCGCCACCGGGGGTGTCAGGCGTGGGCGGCCGCGCAGTCCGGGTGGCCCCAGCTGCCGCCGACCTTGCCGATCGTCTCGCCCTTGCCGTAGGAGCGTCCGCACGGGCACCGGCCCGGGAACTTCGCGGCCAGCGTCCGGCCGCCGCCGCCCGTCGAACTCCGCTTGGCCGCACCGACGTTGGCGCCGGACGCGGACGAGGACGCGGACGTCCGGCGGGCGCGCGGGGCGGCAGTGGCCGCGGCCGGGTCGGGCACCGGCAGGTCGGCGGCGGTGCCGGCGGCGGACTGCTGGGTGCGGGCCGCGTCGCTGGCGGCCTTGTCGGCGATGGCGTTCAGCGGGTCGCCGTCCACCTGGTGGGCGGGCACGTAGACGAACTCGACGTCCCGGCCGGTCAGCAGCGCGTCGATCCGCTGGATCAGCTCCTGGTTGGCGACCGGCTTGCCCGCCGCGGTCTTCCAGCCGTTGCGCTTCCAGCCGTGCAGCCACTTGGTGACCGCGTCCCGGGTGTAGGTGCTGTCCAGCCGCACCTCCAGCGGCACCCCCGGGTCGGTGGCCTCAAGCAGGCGTTGCAGCGCCGTCAGCTCCCCGACGTTGTTGGTGTTGCGCCCCAGCGCACCGGACTCCCAGCGCTGCGGGGCGCCGTTCCCGTCCGCGACCACGAAGGCCCACCCGGCGGGCCCCGGGTTGCCCTTGGCCGCCCCGTCGCAGGCGGCGATGACTCGTTCAACCATCCCCCGATCATGCCAGCCCGCGCCCGCGCCCCCGCCCCGGCGACCGCGGGGACGGGAGCGGGACGGGAGCGGGACAGGAGCGGGACGGGGATCCGGGCCGGGCGGACGGGGGCCGGACCCGGGTGCCCGGGCCGTGCGGCGCGGGGGCTCAGGCCGTGCGGCGCGGGGACTCAGGCGGTGCGGCGGCGGCGCAGGAAGCCGGTGCTCAGGACGCCCACCAGCACCAGGGCGGCGTTCACCAGGACGGCGAGCGCGACGCCGTCCAGCACCGCCCCGGCGGACGGGTGGGCACCCGCCCGGGCCGCGAAGACCGCGCTCATCACCGGGGTGCCCATGGTGATGCCGATCTGCTGGGTCATGGTGGCCAGGCCGGTGGCCAATCCCTGCTCGTGGTCGGGCAGGCCGGAGGTCGCGGTGACCATGAAGCCGACGATCACGAACATGTTGCCGACGCCGCCGACGAAGGTCGCCGCCAGCAGCAGCCACAGCGAGGAGCGGCCCGTGCCGAGCAGCAGCAGCGCGGCGGTCGCGGCGGCCTGCACCAGGCCGCCGGTCACCAGGGTGGCGCGGGTGCCGGTGGCGGCGATCAGCCGGGCCGCGGTGGCCCCGCCCAGTACGGTGCCCAGGCCCAGCACGCCGAAGGACAGGCCCGCCGCGAGGGCGGAGAAGTCCAGCACCTCCTGCAGGTAGAGGGTCAGCAGGAAGACCAGCGAGGTCTCGGTCAGGAACGCGATCAGCCCCGCCAGGTTCCCCCACACCACGCCGCGCCGGCGCAGCACCGACAGCGGCACCAGCGGCGCCGCGGCCCGGCGCTCCACCGCGACGAACACCAGCAGCAGGGCGGCGCCCAGGCCGAGCCCGCCCAGCGCGAGCGGATCCGCCCAGCCCGCGGTGCCCGCCCGGGTCAGGCCGTACACCAGCGAGAGCAGGCCCAGGGTGACCGAGAGCGCGCCGGGCAGGTCGAGCTTGGGCCGGACGTCCGGGCGGCTCTCCCGGATCACCCCCGGGGCGACCAGCAGCACCCCGAGCGCCACCGGCACGTTGACGAAGAACGCCCAACGCCAGGACAGCAGGTCGGTGAGCACCCCGCCGAGGACCGCGCCGGCGGTGAACCCGGCCGACATCAGCGCCCCGTTCAGGCCCAGGGCCCGCTGCCGCAGCGGCCCCTCCGGGAACGAGGTGGTCAGCAGCGCCAGCCCCGCCGGGGTGACCGCCGCGGTGGCCAGGCCCTGGGCGACCCGGGCCGCGATCAGCACCGCCGGCCCGGTGGCCAACCCGCCCACCAACGAGGACGCCCCGAGCAGCGCCAGGCCCGCCAGGAACAGCCGCCGCCGGCCGAACAGGTCGGCGATCCGCCCGAACAGCAGGGTGAACCCGGCCGCGGACAGCGCGAACGCCGTCCCGATCCACTGCAGGCCGTCCAGCGGGAGGCCGAGGCCCCGGCCGATCGCCGGCAGCGCCACGTTCAGGATCGAGAAGTCCACCGCCAGCATGAACTGGGCGACCAACAGGACCAGCAGAACGGTCTTCTGACGGTTCGTCAACTTCGTCGCGGTGCTTGCTTCCTGGAACTCCACTGCTGCGGCCGTCGCCATGGCGGGCCTCCCTCTCGTCTCGTTCGGCGCGTTCGTCCGGTGACGAGAGGAGCCTGCGCCGAACCGGCCGGCCCACCCAGACCCCTGCGGAAGGTAGCACCCGCAGGGATACCCTGGACCGGCCCCGGAACCGCCCCGCGCGGGCAGACTGGACGGCATGCAGACATCGACCGCCCTCGGGGAGTTCCTGCGCAACCGGCGGGCCCGACTGCGCCCCGAGGACACCGGGCTGACCCCGTACCCGGGCCGCCGCCGGGTGCCCGGGCTGCGCCGCGAGGAGCTCGCCCTGCTCGCCGGGGTCAGCGTCACCTACTACACCCGGCTCGAACAGGGCCACAGCGGCAACGCCTCCGACGGCGTCCTGGACGCGCTCGCCCGCGCCCTGCGCCTCACCTCCGACGAGCGCGCCCACCTCTACGACCTGGCCCGCCCCGCCCGGACCGGGCGCGCCCCGCAGCACCGGCCCGCCCGGGTCCGGCCCGCCACCAAGCAGCTGATCGACGCGATGCCGCAGGTCCCCGCCGTCGTCCTGGACCGCGGCAACGACGTCCTCGCCTGGAACGCCCTCGGCCACGCCCTGTTCGCCGGGCACCTCGACCCGCACTCCCCCGACCGGCCCACCGACCGCCCCAACCTGACCCGGCTGCTCTTCCTCGACCCGCACACCCGCGAACTGCACACCCGCTGGGAGGAGGACGCCCGGACCGCCGTCGCCGCGCTCCGGCTCGCCGTCGGCCGCCACCCCGAGGACCGCCGACTGGCCCACCTGGTCGGCGAACTCGCGATCCAGAGCCCCGAGTTCGCCGCCCTCTGGGCCCGCCACCCGGTCCGCGACTGCGCCGTCGGCAGCAAGTCCCTGCACCACCCGCTGGTCGGCCCGCTCGACCTCGACTTCGAGAGCCTCCCGCTCTCCGACGGCACCACCCACCGCCTGCTGCTCTACAGCGCCGCCCCCGCCACCCCGTCCGCCGCCGCCCTCACCCTGCTCGCCGGCACCCTGACCCCCGGGACCCCGAGCACGACGGCGCAACGGGTTCGGTCCGAACGCCAGTTGCACTGATCACGAGCGTTGTCGACGGTGGCCGGATTCGATCGAATGCGAAGACCTCCGGCGTGGTGGAGGTGCCTAGGCCCCGCACCACACCCGGAGGCCTTCGCGTCCCACCGCGACGCCCGGCCGTACGGGGACGACCTGGACCGCGCGCCGCCCGCGCTGCTGGCCGCGCACGGCGGCGAGGTCCTCTCCGGCCCGGCCCCGCCCCTACTCAGCGGCGAGGGCCGCCAGCAGGACGTCCTTGACCTGCGGCGGCATCAGGTTCAGCCCGCCGACCGCCCCGGCCGTGAAGGGCACCTCTTCCAGCAGGTACGCCCTGCGGTCGGTCCGGGAGAACTCCGGCCCGGTGCGGTCCGCGAAGTTCCAAGCGGTGACCCTGGCCGTGTAGAAGTGCTCGGTCTCGCCCCGGTCGTTCTCCCCCACGTGGAACGGCCGCAGGTCGGTCACCTCACCGGCGATCTCCTCCCGGACCTCGCGCCGCAACGCCGCCTCCAACCCCGCGTCCCCCTCCTCCACGCCCCCGCCGACCAGCACCTGGTAGGGGGCGACGCCGGGCCGGACCCGGGTGATGACGAGCATGGTGGCGCGGTCGGTGAGCAGGACGGCGCGGACGCGCTGCTTCATGGGTGGTCTCCGCCGCGGGGAAGGGTCAGCCGATCCAGCCGTGGCTCTTGGCGAGTTGGAGCATCGCGGTGCGGACCTGGAGGATCTGGGTGCCCGTCAGGGAGGGGGCGGATTCCAGGAGGGCCTCGGTGACGTCGTCGAGGTAGTCGTCGGAGGCGAGCTGGTCGTCGTCGTCCACCGGGCGCACCGTGCGGTCGGGGTGGGGGGTGACGGGGGCCTTGGGGTCGACGCCGGGGGCGAGCTGGACGGAGGAGGCCTTGGGGCCGCGGTCGCCGTCCTCGATCTCGAAGACCACGGCGAGGCCGGTGCGGATGTAGGACTCGGGGATCAGCAGGTCGTTGACGTGCAGGAAGACGTCCTCCCCGCCCTGGTCGGGAGCGATGAACCCGTAACCCCGCGAACCGTCGAACCGCACCACGCGACCGGCAACCATGCCAACCCCCAGACACCTTCCGGGCCCCTTGCCCGCAACCTGGGCCCGAGAATAGCCCGGTCGCGGAGGCAAGGCGAACCCGTCGTCCGGCGACCGGCGGGCGGCGCGCCACGGCCCGGCCGCCGGGTGGAGCCGGGCGGCCGGGCCGGAGCCGGACGGCGGAGAGGATTCGTGCCCGTCCGGCAGGAGAGGGCGCGGGGGATTTCGCATCGCCCGGCGGATCGTCGGCTGCCGGTTCTCCGGACGTTCTCCCACCGCCTCCGGTCCGACGTGCCGCGGCTCCGGGGGAGAGCGGCGGTCCGGGCCGGCGGGCGGGCGGGCGGGGTTCTCGTGACGACGGCGCCCGGACTGCGGGCGGACCGTCAGCCGCCCTGGCCGGCGCTGCCCATCGGGCCGACCGTCACCTGGGAGCCGCTGCCGTCCGTGACGGGCAGCGAGCCGCCGCCCGGCCAGGTCAGGGTGACCGACTGGGTCTCGTCCGGCGGGGTCACCACCAGGCCGGTGATCCGGACACCGGAGCCGCCCGAGGTGTTGAGCGGGTAGGAGATGGGGAAGTAGATGGACTTGCCGCTCGCCAGGACGTCCGGGGACAGCGCCTGGCCGGCCCGCTTGGCGGACAGCGAGCCCGCCGAGGTCTGCAGGTCGACGCCCGCGTAGCCGCCGATGCTGCAGCTCTTGCCGCTGTGGTTCTTCAGCTCGACCACCACGGTGCCCTCGGGTTCGTCACTGATGGTGGCGTCCGTGGCCGTCAGGGTCAGGTCCGCGGTCCGGCACTTGGCGGTGCCGCCGCCGGAACCGGCCGGGGCGCTGGTGGACGCCGTGCCGCCGCCCTTCGCCGCGGTGGTCTTGCTCTGGCTCGGGGCGGCGGCGGGCGGGGCGGACGCGGCCGGGGCGGCGGTGGAGGCGGCCGCGCTGGTCGGGGCGGCGGCGGCGCCGTCCGTGCCGTCGTCCTGGCAGGCGGTGAGCGTGAGGGCGGCCGCGACGGTCAGGGTGGCGAAGGTGAGATTGCGGACGCGCATGGTGGTCTCCTCGGGGGGCTGCTGCTCGGTGCGAGCGAATCTACACAGCTCAGGACCCCCGCCCCGCCCGAAGCGTTGCGCCCCGGGTCCCCCCGGGACAGTGCTGTGACACTCATCGCCCGAACTGCCCGCCCCGGCACCCCCCGTAGCGCCTCTGACCTGCCGTGACGCGCCCCGCACCCCGGCCCTCCCCACCCCTGCCCCCGCCGGTGGCCGGTACAGATCCGTGACGGGACGGCGGTTGAACCCCGGGCAGTTGACCGCCCACCAGATGACGGGAAGTCAACCGGCTGGTTCCGGAGCGCCGCTCGCCGCCGCCGTCCGGGCCGCCCGCGCAAGGACCGCAAGAACCGCAAGGACCGCACGGGGCTCCGGGAGCCCGAGAGCGGTGATCAGCAGGCGAGTTGGCGCTCCCCCGCCCGCTCCGGCGCCGGTCAGTCCTGGTCGAGCCGGCTCATGTCGCCGGTGGCGGGGACGCCCTCGGCCAGGCCGTAGCGCAGCAGGACGGTGCCGCGCGGGGTGGCGGCGGGGGGCTCCAGGAGGGTGAGGTTGCTGGGGACGGCGCCGCTCCCGAACGCCTTCTTGCCGCTGCCCAGCACGATCGGGTGCACCCACAGGTCGAGCCGGTCGAAGAGCTTCTCGCGCAGCAGGGTCTGCACCAGGTCCAGGCTGCCCACCACCTTGACCCGCTGGTGCCGGGCCCGGACCTCCCGAACGGCGGCGGGCAGGTCGGGGCCGAGCAGTTCGGAGCCGGCCCAGGTCAGTTCGGGCTTCCCGCGCGAGGCCACGTACTTCGGGACGCGGTTGAACAGTTCGGCGAACGGGTTGTCCCCGGCCTGCGGCCAGTACGCGGCGAAGATGTCGTAGGTCCGCCGCCCGAGCAGCAGCGCGTCGGTGCCTTCGTAGGCGGCGTCGATCTGCGCCCCGGCGACCTCGTCGATCAGCGGGGCCTGCCAGCCGCCGAAGGCGAAGCCGTCCGGGTCCTCCTCGGGGCCGCCGGGGGCCTGGCCGACCAGGTCGAGGGTGGTGAACAGCTCGATGTCGATGGTTCCCATGGTGTGCGCTCCCGGAGGGTGGGTGGTCCTGTCACGAGTACGGACGGACCGGGGCGGCCGAACTCATCGCTGCCCGTCCGTCCGGTCTCTCTCCCCCCCGCCCAGTCTCCCCCGCCCCGGCGGCGGACGCCCGTGCGGCGGCCGCCGGGGTGAGGTGCGCGAACACCGCCACGGGCGGGATGCCACGGGTCCGGGGTCCCGGTCCCCCCGGGTTTTCGGTCCGGATTGATCAGCAGGTGAACAAGGTAGTGACAGTGGTCACTCCGCTGCCCTATCTTCGCGGGGTCCTTCCGATCACCGAGGGCACTGCTCGGCGGGCGTGCAGACATGTGCGCTGCGGTGCTTACGAGGTGACTCCCTGTCAGCCTCCGGAGCCGCTCGTGTCGTCGTCGTCCCAAGTCCCTGCCGCGGGTGCACCGCCCGTGGTCTCCCCGGCCCGGGTGGTGGCCGGGTTGTGCCTGCTGGTGCCGGTGGTGGTGATGCTGTGGGTGCCGTCCTACAGCAAGACCTCGCCGGAGCTCGGCGGCATGCCCTTCTTCTACTGGTACCAGCTGCTCTGGGTGCTGCTGTCGGCGCTGTTCACCGGCGCGGCGTACCTGCTGGTGCGGCGGGACGAGCTGGCCCGCCGGGCCGCCGCCGCCGAGCCGGTTCCCGCGCCCGTCGTGCCCGCGCAGGCGGAGCCGAAGGACGGGGGCCGGGCGTGAAGCACGTCGACTGGACCGCGATGACGGTCTTCCTGCTGTTCTTCGCCGCCGTGACGGTGATGGGCTTCCTGGCCTCCCGCTGGCGGCGGGCCGACGACGCCCAGCACCTGCACGAGTGGGGCCTGGGCGGCCGCAGCTTCGGCACCTGGGTGACCTGGTTCCTGCTCGGCGGCGACCTGTACACCGCGTACACCTTCATCGCGGTGCCGGCCGCGGTCTACGCGGCGGGCGCGACCGGCTTCTTCGCGGTCCCGTACACGATCATCGCCTACCCGCTGGTGTTCATGTTCCTGCCCCGGCTGTGGTCGGTCTCCCGGGTGCACGGCTACGTCACCCCGGCCGACTTCGTCCGCGGCCGCTACGGCTCGCGCGGCCTGTCGGTGGTGGTGGCGCTCACCGGCATCCTGGCCACCATGCCGTACATCGCGCTGCAACTGGTCGGCATCCAGGCCGTGCTGGACACCCTCGGGGTCGGCGGCAGCGGCAACTGGTTCCTCCGGGACCTGCCGCTGTTCATCGCCTTCGGCGTGCTGGCCGCGTACACCTACTCCTCCGGCCTGCGGGCCCCGGCGCTGATCGCGTTCGTCAAGGACGCGCTGATCTACATCGTGATCGCGGTCGCGGTGATCTACATCCCGACCCGACTGGGCGGGTTCGGCCACATCTTCGACGCCGCGCAGCACAAGTTCGCCGCCCCCGGCGCCAACGGCAAGCCCAGCGGTTCGCTGGTGGTCGGGCCGACCGGCCAGTGGGCGTACGCGACGCTGGCGTTCGGCTCGGCCCTGGCGCTGTTCATGTACCCGCACTCGGTGACCGGCGTGCTGGCGTCGAAGTCCCGCAACACGGTGCGCCGGAACATGGCGATCATGCCCGCGTACTCGCTGATGCTGGGCCTGCTGGCGCTGCTGGGCTTCATGGCGATCGCGGCCGGGATCGGCAAGGGCACCAAGGGCTTCAACAGCCAGCTGGCGGTGCCGCAGCTGTTCGCCGACATGTTCCCGTCCTGGTTCACCGGGGTGGCGTTCGCGGCGATCGGCATCGGGGCGCTGGTCCCGGCGGCGATCATGTCGATCGCGGCGGCCAACCTGTTCACCCGCAACGTCTACAAGGAGTTCCTGAAGCCGGACGCGACCCCGGCCCAGGAGACCAAGGTGGCGAAGGTCGCCTCGCTGCTGGTGAAGATCGGCGCGCTGGTGTTCGTGCTGGTGATGGACAAGCAGGCCGCGATCAACATGCAGCTGCTGGGCGGCCTGTGGATCCTGCAGACCGCGGTGGCGCTGGTGGCCGGCCTGTTCACCCGCTGGTTCCACCGCTGGGCGCTGCTGGCCGGCTGGGCGGCCGGCATGGCCTACGGCACCTGGAAGGCCTGGGGCATCTCCTCCCCCGCGACCAAGCACTTCGCCGGCAGCAGCGCGAAGATCCCGGTGATCGAGCAGGTCGGCTACATCGGCCTGACCGCGTTCGTGCTGAACCTGGTGGTGGCGGTGGTCCTGACGCTGGTCCTGCGGGCCGCGAAGGCCCCCGAGGGGATCGACGAGACCGCCCCGGCCGACTACCGCGCGGAGGCCGGCGACGAGGCCGTGGAGCAGGCCCCGCAGCCCGCCGTGGCGCACTGACCCGGAGCACCCGGTAGCAGCGAGAGACGAGGGGACGGGGGCCGCGCCGAGTGCGCGGCCCCCGTCCCCTCTCCCCGTGCGGCGCTCAGTCGACGATCAGCAGGGTGGCCCCGTGCTCGGTGCTGGAGCGGTGCGCCTCGTGCCCGTCGGCGACCTGGTAGCTGCCGCCCCGGGGGGTGACCACCACCCGGCCGTCCTCCAGGGTGGTGGTCAGCTCGCCGTCGAGGACGTAGAGCACGTGGCCCTTGTGGCACCAGTGGTCGGCCGCGTAGCCGGGGCTGTACTCGACCAGCCGCACCCGGACCTCGCCGAAGTGCTGGACCCGCTGGCTGACGGTCCCCGTCTCGCCGGGCCGGGACTCCTGCGGCACCGCGCTCCAGTCGGTCGCGGTGAAGTCGAACCCGTCCAGTTTCATCGTTGTCGGCCCTCCTCGGCCTGCTTCACTTGATCGCCAGGATCCCTTCGAAGTGAAGGTACTTCTGGATGGTGGTGATGCTGGTGAACCCGACCTCGCGCAGCAGGTCGTGGGTCTCCGAGCTGCGCTGGGGCGCCATCACCGAACGCAGGCTGTGCGCCTTCTGGTAGATCTCGTCCGGGTCGAAGCCGTTGTCGAGCTTGAACTCGGCGTACAGCTGCTGGACGATGTCCTGGGTCCGCGAGTCCGGCTCCAGGGTCTTCTCGAAGAGCAGCAGGCCGCCGCCCTCGACCAGTCCGTCGCAGACCATCCGCATCGCCGTGTGCCGGTCGCCCGGCGGCAGGAACTGCAGCGTGTAGTACATGATGACGGCGTTGGCGCCGTTGTAGTCGACCGAGAGCATGTCGCCCTGGCGGATCGTCACGTTCTCCAGCTCGCGGCAGCGCTGCCGGGCGACCCGGACCATGTCCGCCTCGATGTCGAAGCCGATCAGCGAGACGTCCTTGCAGCACTCCTTCGCCGCGATCTGGGCGAGCAGCGTGCCGGTGGAGCAGCCGACGTCGATGATCACGCCGCCGCGCCGGCTGAAGAACTCCACGCACTGGCTGATCAGCGCGTGGCCCTCGGAGTACAGCGGGACGCTCTTGCTGACGTGGTTGTCGAACTTCTGCGGGGTGCCGCCCGCGAAGGACCAGCGGGTGTCGATCGGCACGATGCCGTCGCCGACGTCCAGCAACCGCGGGTCGTCGGCCATGGCCTTCAGTTCGGCCAGTGCGGGAAGGCTCTCGGTCGCTTCGCTCACGACGTCTCCTGACGGCGGTCGGTACGGGCGGGCCCGGTGGCGGCCGCCTCCTCGGTCTGCGGATCCGCGGCGGACGCGGTGGTGGGCACGGTGACGGGCACGGCCGGGGGCGCGGCGGCGGGCGCGGCCGGGGCGGGCATCTCCAGGCCGAGCGCGGCGGCCCGGGTCAGCACCAGGACGGCCAGCACCGCCAGCGCGACGGCGCCGAGCGCGAAGGTGGAGCGCAGCCCGAACCAGCCCACGAACAGGCCCGCGGTCATCGCGCCGACCGGGAGCGAGCCCCAGGCCAGCATCCGGTAGACGCTGGTGACCCGGCCGAGCAGCTCCTTCGGGATGGTCGATTGGCGCAGCGCCAGGCTGACCGAGCTGAACTGGACCACGGCGAAGCTGGAGCAGGTCAGCGCGAGCGCGGTGAGCACCCGGTCGTGGGCCAGCAGCAGCACCGTCTGGTCGACCGCCTGCAGGCCGACGGCCAGCGTCAGGCAGCCGCGCACGCCCAGCCGGTCGGCGATCTTCCCGGAGACGAAGCCGGCCAGCACGCCGCCGGCGGCCGCGCAGGAGAGCAGCAGGCCGAAGCCGGCCTTGCCCAGGTGCAGCACGTCGTGCGCGTAGAGCACGATCACCGCGTTGGTCGCGCCGGTGAAGAAGTTGATAGTCGCCGAGGAGGTGGCCAGGAAACGCAGGGTGGCCTCCCGCCACATCCAGCGCAGCCCCTCGCCCGCCTCGCGCAGCACGCCGCGGATCCCGGGCCGGGGCACCCGCGGCGCGCTCTTCGCCGCGGCGTCGGCAGCGGCGGCGGCAGCCGCGTCGGCGGCCCCGGCGCCGCCGGCGGCCCAGGTGGCGCGCGGCCCGGCCAGCGCGAGCAGCACCAGCAGGCCGGACGCGGCGAAGGAGACGCCGTCCACGACGAACGGCAGCGACACCGCGGCGGCGAACAGCAGGCCGCCCAGCGCGGGGCCGATGAACTCCAGGCCGAGCGTCTCGGCGGCCATCAGCCGGCCGTTGGCCCGCACCAGCCGTTCGGCCGGGACCAGCAGCGGCAGGGTGGTCTGCACGGCGGTGCGGAACACCGTGTCGGCGGCGGCCAGCAGGAACAGGGTGACCAGCAGCAGCGGGATCCGCGCGACGCCGACCAGCAGCGAGAACACGACCAGGGCCAGCAGGGCGCTGCGCACGAAGTCCAGGCCCGCCATCAGGCGGCGCCGGTCGAACCGGTCGACGGCGACGCCGCCGACCAGGCCCAGCAGCAGGTACGGCAGGGTGACGGCGACCTGCGCCCCGGCCACCACGGTGGGGTTGTCGTTCAGCGAGAGGACCAGCAGCGGCCCGGCGGTGAGCAGCACGCCGTCGCCGACGCAGGAGACCAGGCTCGCCGTCCACAGCAGCCCGTACCGGCCGGGGAGCCGGCTCAGCAAGAGGTCACGTCCCGCAGGCCCCAGTCGGTGAGCGAGTCCAGCAGGCCGCGCAGTCCGGCGTCGGACGGGTCGAGGCCGAGGTCGGCGGCGATCCGTTCGACCGGCAGGCCCGCGGCGAGGCCCTCGATGGCCCGGGCGGCGGGGCCGCCGATGCCGGTGAGGGTGTAGAGCTCGGCGGAGCCGTCGAGGCGGACCAGCAGCGCCCCGGGGGCGGCGGGCGCGTCGGCGAGGGAGGTGCCCTCGGGGTCGGCGAGCCAGCCGAGGATCTCGTGCTCCAGCCGGACGACGGCGCCGCGCCCGGTCCAGCCGGGGACGGCCGGCTCGTCCGCCGCCGGCCCGTCCGCCACCGACCCGTCCGCCGCCGGCCCGGGCCGGGCGCTGCGGGCGATCAGCCGGGCGGCGGTCCGTTCGAGGCGCAGCAGGTCGAGCAGCGGGCCGCTGCCGGGCCCGGCGGGCAGGGTGCGCTCCAGGTGGTCGAGGTACTCGGCGGTGACGGTGTAGACGTACGGGCCGCGGTCGGCCCAGCCGCTGGCCTCCACGTACCCGGCGGCCAGCGCGTCCAGGTCGTGGCCGAGTTGGCGCAGGGCCCGGGCGGTGAGCGGGGCGCCCTCGGCGACCGCGCCGGGGGTGACCCGCAGCAGGCGGTAGCGGTAGGCGTCGACGGCCCACTTCACGCCGGGGCCGTTCTTCGCGTACTCGGCGGCGATCTCGGTCTGCTCCGGGTCGAGGCCGAACTCGGCGGCGCGTTCCAGGACGTCGCCGGCGATGACGGCTTCGGCGAGGGCGGGTTCGCGCAGCACGCGCCGCCACAGCTGCCAGGTCCGTTCGGGGTTCACGCGGGCTCTCCGGGTCCGGCGGTGGCGGTGGTGGCGGCGGCGGCGGGGAGCGCGGTGGTGCGGCGGCTGTGCGGGCCGTAGACCCGGTCCCAGATCAGCGCGGCGCGCTCCAGGTCGCCGAGGATCAGTTCGGCGTCGGCGTGCGGGTCGAGTTCGCGGGTGTGCGAGGAGTGCGCCCGGCCCTGCACCTCCAGGACGACGGCGCCGGGGCGGGAGCGGGTGAGCAGGTCCTCCAGGGTCTCCCAGACCGGTTCGGGCACCCGGGAGTCGTGCCAGTCGTGGTAGACGCCGCCGGACCAGCTGCCGCCGGCCACGTGCACCTCGACCACCCGGTCGAGCGGGAGGGCGTTCAGGTAGGACTTCAGGGTGTACGCGCCGAAGTTGACCGCGTTGGTGTGGATGTTGTGCAGGTCGATGTGCAGGTGGGTGCCGGCCTTCTCGACCAGGGCGGCCAGGAAGTCCGGTTCGGCCAGGTCGGCGCCCGGGCAGGGCACGTAGTACGCGGCGTTCTCGTGCGCGAGCGGCACGCCCAGCAGTTCCTGCAGCCGGCTCGCCCGCTCGGCCAGCCGGTTCACCTCGGCCCGGGAGAACTGCACCGGGGAGCTCCACAGGTCGGACCAGGAGCCGTCCCCGTAGAAGCAGTGGTCGCTCATCCACGGGCTGCCGAAGCGCTGCGCGGCGGGGACGTGGCGCAGCACGGCGGCGGTGCGCTCCAGCGGTTCGAAGCCGAACTCGGCGCCGTAGTTGGAGTGCGCGATGACGGTGGGTTCGGCGGCGACCAGCGCGTCGATCTCGGCGAGCCGGTCGGGCAGGATCACGTGCGGGCTGTCCAACGGGGCGATGACGGTGTCGAGGAGGACCTCGACGGCGTCGATCCGCGACTCGTGGAAGGGGAACCACTCGGCCACTTCGGGGTTGTACTGCAGCCCGATGCCCAGCGGTGTCACTGGCCCGCTCAACGTCCTCACCTTCCGCTGCTGCCCTGCTCGGTGGTACCCGCGTGCTCGGTGGTGCTCGGTGGTGCTCGGTGGTCTTGGCAGTCAAGAACCGCCCGCTCAGGCAGCAGCGTGCTGCCGACGTCTGGGGTGGTGCGGGTGTTTCGTCAGGGGCGCTGGCGCCCCCGGATCAGACGCTGTTTCAGCAGGTCGGGTTGCGGCGAGCCGCGGCCTCGCGGGACACAACGATCGTGGTGGTCTCCATGTGCGTCACCCCCTTCCAGGGATACGACATCACGCCGCGGGCGGTTCTTGACCGTCAGGACCACCGAGAGCGCCGGCGGCGACCGGCGGGTGATCCGGCACGAAGTCCACACCACGGATTCGGCGAGCACCAGCCCTCTCTCGAAGCTCGGCATTTCACCGGGCCTTCACGGTAGGGAAACCGGCCGTTGGCCGGGCGCAACACTCCCGCAACACTACGGGCGTTGAGCTGCGGCTTCGCTGTCGCGGGGTCAGGCGCCCTGCGGGGAACGGCAGTTCGACCGTGGCCATGACATGTCCGAAAAGCCATCGGTCCGGGGCGCATTCCGGACGGTCGGGGTTTGCGGAACGGCCGCGGTGCATTTGCCGGTGATTGCGGCGTTCTGACGGCGGGCCGGCGCGAGAGCGCGGCCCGGACCCCTGGCACGCCGCGACGCGCCCGTGTTCGACTTCGGTGGCCACGGCCGCCGTTCCGGCGCGCCGGGGAAGACGCGGCCGAACGCCGCGGCGCGCGCGACGGCCGGGCGCCGGAGAGGACGAGGGAACGCATGGACATCGAGTTGGACTACTTCTCCCAGCAGCACTGGAACCGGGTCGCCGAGGCCCGCGGCACCGGATCCGGCGACGTCGGCGCCGAACTGACGCGCTCCCTGGTCGCCACCGTCGCCGAGGCCGCCCCGCGCTCGGTGCTCGACATCGGCTCCGGCAACGGCGCCCTGGCCACCGCCCTGGCCACCGCGATCCCCGCCGCCCGGGTCCACGGCCTCGACTACTCCGACGCCGCCGTCCGGCTCGCCACCGAGACCGCCCGCACCCAGGCCGCCCCCGAGGTCCGCGACCGGCTCTCCTACTCCGTCGGCTCGGCCATGGAACTCCCCTACGAGGACGGCCTGTTCGACGCCGTCACGATGCTGAAGACCGCCTGGGTGCTGCCCGACCTGCCGGCCGCGCTGGCCGAGTGCCACCGGGTGCTGCGGCCCGGCGGACGGCTGTTCCTGCAGTCCTGGTGCGAGCCCGGGGAGTGCGCGGCGCTCACCCTGAGCGGCGCGGTGCTCGGCTCCGCGATCAACGGCTTCGAGCTGCCCGACGAGGCGATGGCCCCGTTCGAGCTCACCGCCGACCTGGTCACCGCCGAACTGGCCCGCGCCGGACTGCCGGTGACCGACCGCCGGACCTTCTCCCGGGACGTGGTGGCCGGCACCGCCGCCGAGTACTGGGAGAACCTGCGCTCGCTGGCCGGCACCGCGTACTGGGCCTTCGCCGTCCAGCCGCCCGAGTTCAAGGCCGCGCTCGACGCGAGCTGGGAGGAGCTCAGCGCCGAGCACGCCGACCCGGACGGGGTGCGGCGGCTCCCGCTCGGCTGGCACGTCTCGGTGGGCGGACGCGACTGAGCCGCCCGGCGCGGCGGTGCCGGGGCCCGGGGCCGGTGGATCGCGGTGCCGCGGCGGGCCGGGCCCGGCGGATTGCGGTGCCGCGGCGGGCCGGGCCCGGTGGCCCGGCATTAGCATGTCCAGCAGCGCCGATGAGCGGTGGCTGCCTTCGGATGGGTGCCCGGCTCGCGCTGACCTTGAGGAGTTGACCATGAGTCTCGACTTTGTCCTGCAGCCCAGTTCGCACCCCGCGCCGGAGGCCGAGCGGGCGGCGGTCCTCGCCGCCCCGGCGTTCGGCCGCTACTTCACCGATCACATGGCGTCGGCGGTGTGGACCCCCGAGGCCGGCTGGCACGAGGCCCGGGTCGGGGCCCTGGAACCGTTCTCGCTGCACCCCAGCGCCGCGGTGCTGCACTACGCGCAGGAGATCTTCGAGGGCCTGAAGGCGTACCGGCACGCGGACGGCAGCGTCTGGCTGTTCCGCCCGGAGGCCAACGCCCGCCGCTTCCAGCGCTCCGCCGCCCGGCTGGCCCTGCCGGCGCTGGACGAGGCGGACTTCCTGGCCAGCGTCGAGGCCCTGGTCAAGGCCGACGAGGCGTGGGTCCCGGTGCCGACCACCGAGGAGAGCCTGTACCTGCGCCCGTTCATGTTCGCCGCCGAGGCGTTCCTCGGGGTGCGCCCCGCCGAGCGGTGCGTCTACTCGGTGATCGCCAGCCCGGCCGGCCCGTACTTCGCCTCCGGCGTCGCCGGGGTCACCCTGTGGGTCAGCAGCCGCTACACCCGGGCGGCGCCCGGCGGCACCGGCGACGCCAAGTGCGGCGGCAACTACGCGGCCAGCCTGGCCGCGCAGGTGGAGGCCAAGGAGAACGGCTGCGACCAGGTCCTCTACCTGGACCAGGCGGGCGGCGAGGGCCGCCTGGAGGAGTCCGGCACGATGAACCTGTGCCTGGTGACCTCCTCCGGCGAGCTGCTCACCCCCGGTCTCGGCACGATCCTGGAGGGCGTCACCCGGGACACCGTGCTGACCCTGGCCGAGAAGTTCGGGCTGACCCCGGTGGAGCGCTCCATCTCGCTGGAGGAGCTGCGCGCGGGCTGCGCCGACGGCACGATCACCGAGGTCTTCGCCGCCGGCACCGCCGCGGTCATCACCCCGATCGTCGGGATCAAGACCGCGGAGTACGACTTCGCGGTGGGCGACGGCCAGCCCGGCAAGCAGACCCTCGCCCTGCGCGAGCACCTGCTGGACATCCAGTTCGGCCGCGTCCCCGACACCCACGGCTGGATGCGCCGGGTGCTGTGACCCGGAGGCGGTGAGCCGGGTGCGGTGGCCCCACCCCCGCACCCGCCCCCCGCACCCCGCACCACCGGGCCCGGGCGCACCGTCTGCCCCGGGCCCGCCGGGCCGAGCGCCCCCTCCCGTCCCGTTCGCCGTCCCGTCCCCCGGTTCTCAGTCTTCGGACAACTGCTCGACAAGCTCACGACAATGGCAGCAGGATGAGTGCCGCCGAGTCAGTTGTGGCCTGTGGGGGGGAAGTTGGAAGACGTACGGACCGACCTCGTCGCGATCGTCGGCATGGCTGCGAGGTTCCCCCGGGCGGCGGACCTACCGGAGTTCTGGGAGCTGCTGATCAGCGGCGGCGACGCGGTGGGCCCCGTCCCGCCGGACCGCTGGAACCCCGCGGACGTGGTCGATCCGACCCGGGAGATCCAGGCCGTCGGCGGCTTCCTCGACGGGGTGGACCGGTTCGACGCGGAGTTCTTCGGGATCTCCCCCCGCGAGGCCGAGGTCCTCGACCCGCAGCAGCGGCTGATGCTGGAGACGGTCTGGCGCACCCTGGAGGACGCCGGCCACCCCGCCGCCGACCTGCGCGGCACCCGCACCGGCGTGTACATGGGCGCGCTCTGGCACGACCACGAGCTGCTGCGCAAGGACCGCGGGGCGGGCGCCACCCAGCACAGCATCGTCGGCAACTCGCTCGACATCCTCTCCGCCCGGGTCTCCTACGTGCTGGGCCTGACCGGCCCCAGCCTGACCGTCGAGAGCAGCTGCTCCTCCTCGCTGGTGGCGCTGCACCAGGCCTGCCAGGCGCTGCGGCACGGCGAGGTGGAGGCGGCGCTGGTCGGCGGCTCCAACCTGATGCTGACGCCGGAGGTGACGGTCGGGCTGACCCACTTCGGCGGCCTGTCGCCCACCGGCCGCTGCCACGCCTTCGGCGCGGGCGCGGACGGCTTCGTGCGCGGCGAGGGCGTCGCCGCGGTGTACCTGAAGCGGCTGGACCGGGCGCTGCGCGACGGCGACCGGGTGCGGGCCGTGGTGGTGGCCAGCGCGGTCAACAACGACGGCGGCGGGGACAGCCTGGTGACGCCGAACCCGGCCGCGCAGTGCGACCTGCTGGAGCGGGTGTACGGCGGCGGCGCGGTGCCGCCGGACGCGCTGGCCTACGTCGAGGCGCACGGCACCGGCACCGTCCGCGGCGACGGCGCCGAGGCGTCCGCGCTCGGCCGGGTGCTGGGCCGGGCCCGCACCGCCGGGCCGCTGCACATCGGGTCGGTGAAGACCAACATCGGCCACCTGGAGCCGGCCGCCGGACTGGCCGGCCTGATCAAGTCGGTGCTGTCGCTGGAGCACGGCGTCGTCCCGGCCAGCCTGCACGCCGAGGAGCTGAACCCGGACATCGACTTCGCGGGGCTGAACCTCGCGGTCGCCCGGGAGCCGCTGGCGCTGGCCCCGGGCAGCCACATCGGCGTCAACTCCTTCGGCTGGGGCGGCACCAACGCCCACGTGGTGGTCACCGCGGCCCCGGACCGGGACCCGGCCCCCGAGGAGCCCGGGGAGGCCGGGGACGAGGACGGCGCGGCGCCGTTCCTGCTGCCGCTCAGCGGCCACACCGGCGCCGCCCTGGAGCGGCGCGAGGCCGACCTGCGCGAGCGGCTCGCGGCGGGCGCCCCGGCCCGCGGGCTGGCCCGGACGCTGGCCTGGCGGCGCGACCACTTCGCCGAGCGGCGGGCGCTGATCGGCCCCGAGCTGGTGGAGGCCGCGGCGGGCCGGGCCCGCGAGGTGGGCCGGGTGGCGTTCGTCTTCCCCGGCCAGGGCGCCCAGTGGACCGGCATGGGCGCGGGCCTGTACGGGCACGACGCCGCGTTCACCGCCGCGATGGACGGCTGCGCCGAGGCGCTCTCCCGCCACGTCGACTGGGACGTGCGGGAGCTGGTGACCGGCGCGGCGGACACCTCGACCGTCGAGCGGGTCCAGCCGGCGCTGTGGGCGATGTCGGTGTCGCTGGCCGCGGCGTGGACCGCCGCCGGGGTCCGCCCCGACCTGGTGATCGGCCACAGCCAGGGCGAGATCGCGGCGGCCACCGTCGCCGGTTCGCTGTCGCTGGCCGACGGCGCCCTGGTGGTGAGTCGGCGCAGCGAACTGCTGCGGCAGGTCGCCGGGTTCGGCCGGATGCTGGCGGTGGACCTGGGGCCGGAGGAGGCGCTGGCCGCGCTGGAGGGCTTCGAGGGCCTGGTCGAGCTGGCCGTGCACAACGGGCCGCGCTCCTGCGTGCTCTCGGGCGACGGCGAATCGGTGCTGCTGCTGAAGGAGATCCTGGAGGCCGACGGGGTGTTCTGCCGGCTGGTCGACGTCGACTACGGCTCGCACAGCCCGCAGATCGACGCCCTGGCGCCGACCATCGAGGCCGCCCTGGAGCCGGTGCGCCCGCGCCCGGCCCGGATCCCGATGCTGTCGACGGTGGACCTGGCCGACCTGGCGGGCACCGAGGTGGGCGCCCGCTACTGGGCGGAGAACCTGCGCCGCCGGGTCCGGTTCGCCGAGGCGGTGGAGCGGCTGCTCGACGAGGGCGTGACGCACCTGGTCGAGATCAGCCCGCACCCCGGGCTGGGCGCCGCGCTGCGGCAGGCCGGCGACGCCCGCCCCGAGCCGCCGGCCGTGCTGGGCACGCTGCGCCGCGGCGAGGGCGCGCACCGGGACCTGCTGGGCGCGTTCGGCCGGGCGTACGTCTCGGGCCTGGACGTCCGCGGCCCGCGGCCCGCGGCCGGGGAGCCGGTGGCGGTGCCGCCGTACCCGTTCCAGGGCACCCGGCACTGGGTGCGGCCCGCCCGGGGCGGCGCCCCGGCGGCCGGGCGGCTGGCGCTGGCGCTGGCGCCGTCCACCGCGCGGGGCGTCTGGGAGGGCACCACCGCCCTCGGCCTGGACGCCCACCCCTGGCTGGCCGACCACCGGGTGCACGACGCCGTGGTGCTGCCGGCGGGCGGCTACCTGGCGCTGTTCCAGCACGCGCTGGCGGACCGCGCGCACGGGCCGCTGGTGCTGCGCGACGTCCGGCTGCCCTCGGCGCTCGCGCTCGGCGCGGAGCCGGTGCGGCTCGCGGTCACCTGGCGCCCCGGCGCCGGTTCGGCGGGCCTGCTGGCGGCCGCCTCCGCCCACGAGGGCGGCTGGACCGGGCACTGCCGGGCCCGAGCCTCCTGGGGCGGGCCGGTGGAGTTCCGCGCGTTCCCCGGGCACCTGCTCGACGCGAAGGAGTCGGACGCCGAGGAGTTCTACCGGCGGTGCGCCGAACGCGGCCTCGGCTACGGCCCGGCGTTCCGCCCGGTGGTCCGGGCGCACGTCGCGGACGGGCAGGCGCTGGTCGAGCTGGTCCGCCCGGCCGGGGCCCGGTCCGGCGAGCTGGCGCAGGCCCTGCACCCGGTGCTGTGGGACGGCGTCCTGCAGGCGGCGCTGGCCGCCGGGGAGGGCCCGTGCGTCCCGGTGGCGCTGGCCTCCGCGGTGCTGGACGCGCCCGGGGCGGAGCGGCTGTGGGTGCACGCCCGCCGCCGCGGGGAGCTCTTCGACCTCGACGTCTTCGACGCCGGGCGCAACCCGGTGGGCCGGCTGGACGGGCTGGAGCTGACCGCGCTGCCCGCCGGCCGCCGGGACGCGGACGACCCGGCCGGCGACGTGTACCGGACGGAGTTCGAGCCGTCCGCGCGCCCGGACCCGTCGGCGCCGGCCGGGACGGTCGTCTGCGCGCGCACCGACCTGCTGCCGGGCGCGGCGGGGCTGGACGCGCTGGCCGGGGCCGGGACCGCGGTGTTCCTCGCCCCGGTGTTCCCCGCCCCGGAGGGCGGGGCGGCCGGGACGGTCGAGCAGGTCGAGCAGGCGGGGCTGGTCGAGCTGGCCGGGCTGGTCCGGCGCTGCCTCGCCGAGAACCCGTCGGTCCGGCTCGCCGTGGTGACCCGCGACGGGGACCCGGCGGCGGGCGGCTACCCCGGTTTCCTGGCCGTCCTGCAGGCCGAGTATCCGCAGTTCGCGGCCCGGCTGATCGAGACCGACCTGCCGCTGCCGCAGGGCGCCGACCGGCTGATGGCCGAACTCGCGGCCGGCGAGGACCGGGTGGTGCTGCGCGGCGGCGAGCGCCTGGTCGGCCGCCGGGTCCGCGGCGGCGCCTCCCGCACC